>CAYGTY010000017.1:27336-58523 GCA_964352825.1 uncultured Anaerolineaceae bacterium | reverse complement strand
TGTTATAAAGCAACTCACGCTCATAATTGACTGTATGGCTCAAAATCGGGACAAGCGCAGATTCACCCCGCTTGACAGTCACAGGCGTATTAACGCTGTATTGGAAAGTCTCCCCTGTTTCTTTGGCCTCTGTATCCACAGCAGTAGAAGCTGCAAGTGAAGATGGTGATATAGGACTCGCAGCATATGCATAAGCCCCTGTACTTTCGTGCATTTCAGCAAAATCATCACCACCATCACGAAATGGCAGAGATGCTCCCACAGGCATAGCAGATTTTTTGCTTCGCTTTCGCTCCGCGCCATATTCCACAGGGGCTTGCACGACACGGGCTTCATCTTCAATCATGGGGCGTTCAGGTATCTTGGAGGTATAGAGGTTATAGATAAAGGAAATCGGCTGACCAGCAACCAATGTCACATGCACATTTTCGAGGTCTTCTTCAAGGCGGTTATCAAATAATCCCCATCCTTGCAAAAGTGCTGTGCCTGTTGCGCCATCCTCTTCACTCTCTGCGACAAGTCGATAACTCACGCGCCATGTTGGACTGGGTGCGACATAATTCACCACCAAATCATGCTTGCCCTCACTCATGCGAATCGTAACACCGCGCCGATTATCCTCGGTCATGCTAGTATCCAAGAAATAGGTCAAATCTTCTTTGGATTGAGCATCACGAATCGTAAATTGGCGGATACTATCAAATGGGAAGATATGGGTTGCCCCATCAGATGACATCACCGACACATAATAGAGCGTCGTCATATCCGCTTTGACATGTTCTTCCGTACCAATCACACGCCCACTAAAAGGAAGTTGATTACCTTTGTTATTCTCAACCATTAAATTGACTTGTCGTCCACGCAACTGCTGGAAAAGTTGGGTAATGCTATTTTTGTTGCCTAGTCGAATCGAAGTATTGGCAAGACGATGCGCTCTATCCATCGGGGTTTGATAATGCACACCATAGACTTGTCCCCCTGCACGGTCAAATACAGCCAAACTCTTGAGGATGTCATTCACTTCTTCTGCCCGAAAAGTTAATGTGGCTTCCGTGCCATCGACTTCCCCTTGTCGCACAAAAAAGCCGACTCCATGTTTATATAACACCATCTCACGCACAGCTAAATCCGTCATGTTGTCTCCCTGTGAGTTCACGTTTTATAATTTAATGATACTATAAATATAATTTCGACGTAGGATTTTTATGTAGAGCGGTCGGCATAGATACCGACCCTACAATGGTCACGTAATTCGTAGGGCTGTGACCTGTCGCAGCCGAATATATAACTTAATGACATCAAAATACCCAGAAGATAGTTTTTCATCTTGGTAATTCATTTTTGAATTTCCCCATATGCGGTTGCCTTAATCGGATAGTGAATCAGTCTGCCCAAATAGCCGATTCGCGACTAGAATAGCAACTGTCTATCAACCAATCTCATTTGACTCATCTATGAATATACGACATCTCATAAACTATAGTTTCAACGATGCCACTAAATCACTTGTCATGGGAACATCACCCGAATCGCTTGCTCGTGCGCGCGAACGTGCTTATATCAAAACGCTCACTACGCATTTTGAAGATAGCTTAAGTGATGATAATGTTCGTGTATTTTCGGCTTATCAACGGGGTAACAGCGAGGACTTCGGTACAGAGCAGCTACTCTATGATATTCATGTCTGTCGGGTCGGCGTTACACAGACAGCAGACCGCAAAAAAGAAGAACTCCACTATATTCAAGCGTCCCTATGGCAAATTGAAACAGACTTCTCGCGTGATATTCAATCAGCAGTTTATGCTTTTAATCGCTTGGTTGTTGGCAATGCGGAGAATAAGCTATTCATCGGGGCGCAACTGACGGCTGGGCGCGACACCTATATTAAAAGTCTAAAAGCCTGTGCAGAAGTCTGTATTGGGGCTGTCTATCTAGCACTCATCCCACATCCTGATAGCTGGGATGATGATGAACACCCGATTGATGTATGGCAGTTTCTTGAAGGTGACTGGCAAACCGTTCAGTAAAGCTAATCGTCCTTTGAATCACCAATCACTTGTGGCAATGTCACTGTAAATGTTGTTCCTTCGCCAAGCACACTGGTAAAGTATATTTCACCGCGATGTAATTCAATCGATTGTTTGGCAATAATCAATCCCAAGCCTGTCCCCGGTTGTGTCGAGACATTACTCGCCCGATAAAATGCTTTAAATAAACGATCATAATCACGCTCTGGAATCCCAATACCAAAATCTTGAACGGTCACAATAATGTTTTGGTCTTGTACCCTGACTGTGCAGATAATATCTTGTCCTTCGGGTGAGTATTTAATCGCATTTGAAATGATATTCCCAAATGTCTGCTCCAGCAATTTCACATCACCATAGGTGATTAACTTATTGGCTTCGTGATTTAAAACGAGATTATAACTACTACCAACAGTCTCACGATATTCTGAGTATAAATTCGCAATTAAGTCAATAACATCAACTCGCTGAGGCGAAAAGCGTAGCATATAATTTTCAAGTTCGCCGATTTCCAATAAATCTTCTAATAGGTTCGTTAGCCGTTCTATCTGTCCATAAATTCGTTGATATTTCTCTTGGCGTTTTTCCTCATCAAGACGATCAGCATAATTATCCAATATCGAGACAGAACTCTGGATAGCCGCTAGCGGATTACGGAATTCATGGGTGACCATCGAGACAAAACGAACTCTCAATTCATGTAAGCCTTTTTCGCGGTCTAATTCTTGTCGTAATTGGTCGGCTTCGCGCGATATAACCTCAGCTTCTTTTTCTAGTGTAATATCTTTTACCGCACCGATATACCGTATCACACGAGTATATGTTCTATCCCATATAGGTTGGCGAGTGACACGTATCCAACGTGTTTGCTCATCCTGAGCATGCATAAATTGATATTCATGAACAGTTATCTGTCCATCAATCGTCTTTTCAATTCCTTCCTGCATCATATCCAAATTATCTTGGAAGGACATTTCATCTAAATAGCCTTCGTTATCAATCTCATAGCCCATAACAGCTTTATGTTGCCCCAATAACCACTCACAATATAAGCGTCCATCAGGATCGATACGAATTGAAAACGCATAATCTGTTAGAAGTTCTGTCAATAAACGGTAGCGTTCTTCACTATCACGTAATGCGAGTTCAGCTTGTTTTTGTGCTGTAATATCAGTGGTTGCACCTAAAATCCGTATAACACGTCCAGTCTTCTCATCTTTGACGGGGTATCGTGATACACGTAACCAACGCGGTTTGTTATCAACAGCATTAATAATCCGATATTCATCTGTTATTGCTTCGCCTGCAATCGTTTGTGCGATTCCGTTCTGTGCCTGTGGGACATCTTCATCTAGTGCATGTTGTGTCATATCTTGAAGGGTCTGTAATTGAAAGTCCTCCATTCGGGAGCCTGTAATCGACTCAAACGATCCAACAAACCACTCCATCTCAATCTGATTATCAGGCTTCACAGCCAAAGAATAAACATAATCTGACATCAAATCAGTCAAGATACGATAACGATTTTCGCTATCACGCAAGGCGGCTTCTGTCATTTTCTCATGTGTGATATCTGATGTTGCGCTAATAATCCGTACAACTTGGTCTGCATCATCATCCCATATAGGGCGACGACTTTCCCTTACCCAATGAATCGACTCATCGATCGCATGAATGACACGGTATTCACACACAATCATATTTCCAGCACGGGTGGCAATAGTATCTTCCATCACCCCCATATAATCATCGGGATGTATCTGTAGTGGGATTTTACCTTGACGATATACATCATCAATAGAGACCCCGACAATAGATTCGAGTGAGCCAGCAATCCATTCAATTTCTGAAGATTGATCGTCATATATTTTTTCTGAATAGACATAATCCGAGATCAGTTCGGATACTAAACGATAACGTTCTTCACTATCAGACAGCGCAAATTCAGCCTGTTTCTGTGAGGTAATATCGGTTGCAACAACAATCACCCGTTCAACACGCGTATAATCTTTGTTCCATATCGGTTGCCGTGTTACATTGAGCCAAACGATTTTTCGGGTTTGAGCATGGATAATCCGATATTCTGTTTTGGTTTTTTCGCCATGTAGCGTTCTTTCTAAATCACTCTCTAGCAGAGTTTGGTCATCAGGATGTGTCAGACGTGATAAACTAGATGGATATTTCATCACATCGTCTTGATGTAGACCTGTCGTTTGTTCAACAGCCCCAGCAACCCACTCTAAACCACCACCAACCCCATCCTCACGTATCAAAACCGACATCGCATAATCTGACATTAATTCTGTCACTTCACGATAATGCGTTTGGCTAATCTGCAAGGCAAGCTCAGCTTCTTTTTGAGCCGTAATATCTGTAGCTGCCCCAATATATCTTATAACTCGTTGCTGTTGTTTATCCCATACAGGTTGGCGTGTGACCCGTAACCAATGGATATTTTGTGTCGTCTGGTTACGAATCCGATATTCACTGACAGTGCGTTGACCACGCAATGTTAACTGCTTATCACCTTGAACTAGCTGAGCCTCTTCATCGTCAATCAAATAATTCGTCTCATGCATCAAAATATCTTGTTTACCTGTAATTTCTTCATATGACCCAATAACCCAATCTAAAGACTCTTGCCCTGTGACATTAACACTGATTGAAAATGCGTAGTCTGTTATGAGTTCAGATACTTCGCGATAGATTGTTTCGTTTTGTTGGAGTGCGAGTTCAGCTTCTTTTTGTGCGGTGATATTACTCCCAGCACCAATAAAGCGTACAACGCGTCCCATCTTCTCATCCCAGATTGGATTACGCTTTACACGCAACCAAATGTAGTTCCCTTGTTGTGTTCCATAGCGAAATTCAGTAACCGTTTGTTCACCCTCACAGGTTAATTTGAGGTCAGTATAGAGGCGTTCTTGATCTTCAGGATGAACATGATGTATCGGTAACCGTTCGGAATCAAGGCTATACTCCATCATTGTATAATATGAGTCTGTTACCCAGTCGAGATCAAAACTACCATCTTCATGCACAACACAAGAAAAAGCGTAATCCGAAATCAGTTCTGTAACTAAACGATATCGTTCTTCACTTCGCTGAAGTGCGATTTCAATTTCTTTTTGGGTGGTAATATTTGTGACAGCCCCAATAATCCGTTCAATGCGTGTATGGTCAGCGTTCCAAATCGGGCGACGCTTAACGCGTGTCCAGATATATTCTCCAGATGCGATACGCCATCGATATTCACTAACTGTTTCTTCGCCAATAAAAGTACGAGCTAAATCCTTTTCGACTTGTTCAAGGTCATCAGGATGAGTGCGAGGTATAGGATCAGGTATCAATGTAGCATGATCTTTACCATAACCTGTCATCGTATAAAAGGATTCAGTCAGCCATTCACGAGTACGTGTACCATCTTCATGCACAATAGTCGAAAAAGCATAATCCGAAATCAGTTCGGTCACACTACGATAGCGTGCTTCACTTTCTCGTAACGCAATTTCAGCTTCTTTACGAGCCGTAATATCACTAGCCATCCCAATAACGCGGACGACACGTTTCTTTGCCTCATTCCAGATAGCATGGCGTTTAACTTGCACCCAAACATAATCTCCCGATTTCTTTTGGGCGCGATATTCTGAAACCGTATCTTCCCCAGCAACGGTAAGCTCTATATCATGTCTCAATTGTTGCACATCATCAGGATGACAGCGAGACATTGGCAAAATTTGACTAGCCATCTCGTCCTGTGTGTACCCAAACATCGTATAAAATGAGTTGGTCAACCAATCGATTGTTCTTGATTTATCCTCATTAACATGAATTGAAAAGGCGTAACCGCTCATATCCTCAGCAATTACGCGATACCGTTCCTCACTTTCACGTAAGGCGAGTTCAGCTTCTTTACGTACTGCAATATCAGTTACAGCACCAACAAACTGCGTCA
The DNA here is from genome assembly GCA_964352825.1 of uncultured Anaerolineaceae bacterium. GTDB lineage: Bacteria > Chloroflexota > Anaerolineae > Aggregatilineales > Phototrophicaceae > UBA6055. The sequence continues at coordinate 52,541 of CAYGTY010000017.1, read as the reverse complement.
CACGTCCCAATTCATCATCCCATATTGGGCGACGTTTAACTCTTATCCAATGATACTCTCCTGATTTCATCCGAGACCGATATTCGGAAACAGTCTCCTCACCAGCAATGGTGCGTTCTATATCAATTTGCAGTTGCAGCACTTCATCAGGATGACATCTTAAGATGGGAGAGATTTTATTGTATAAATCGGTATCAGTATAACCTATAATGGTATAGAACTGATCCGATGCCCACTCGAGTTCCATGCGACCATCTTCATAAACATTAGTCACAAAAGCATAATCAGAGATAATCTCGCTGATAACTCGGTAGCGCATTTCGCTATTGCTTAAGGTTTGCTCCGCGTCTTTACGTTGTTGGACTTCTTGCTCAAGATTAAGATTCGTCTGGTAGAGCGTACTCGTTTGCAAATGTAACACACGATATTGGCGCAAATATAACCACAGCACAGCACAACCACTCAATGTCGTGACGAGTCCAATCAATGCAATAGTCGCCACGACATTATCGAAGCTAAATAATAATTCGGTATTCGTAACCTCAATACTCAAATAAATCGGATAGGATTGAATTTGATGAGTATCAATTAAGGTTAAGGTATCCCCAGTAAACGACTTTACAAAATCGTCAGAATCACTTACGTCTAGGTATTTATCAGGTAATATTTTACCAATCAAAGATACGTTATAGGGGATCGTTGTTAAAATCGTTCCATCTTCACGCGCTAAAATATTGACATAGTCATCTAGCAATCCAAATTGGTTAAAATACTCATCCCATAAAGCCGATGAAAGCGATGCAACAACAACATAGTTTAAGTCATCACCACGGTATACAGGGTAGGATAAGGGGATAGACCAACTACCATCTATGTTATCTTCCACTGGTATCCCAATATGAATATCGTCTGTGACGGTTGTTTGATGAAATTTAAAATAGGATTTATCTGAAAATTGTATACTAGGGTCAGGGTTATCCGAATGATAGTCATATATCATACGACCATCACGATCTAACACCCATAAGGTTTTAAGAATAGGGTATTCATCAAATAAAAAATTTACTTGTGATTCAAATACAGATGCCTCTAGCCTGTCATCATCCAAATCTACGGCAATAGTTATGAGTAGCTGGTGTATGTCACTAAAGATTTCATGATTATAACTTTCTTGCACTAAGGACAAATTATGTAAATTGCGATTCGCGACATTCACAAGGTCCATATAATGCAAGCGTGTTAGCAAAATACAAATACCGATAATACCCATCACAAACAAGACAATCATGCCAACAACAAAGCGGCGCGATGGCAGTTTAAATACTTGTGGCATTCTATTATCAGATAAATTTGTCGGATTAATCGACATAAATAAGAAACTTTCAAATCACAAACATAGAGTATTATGTTGATAATAACACAATTTATGCTTCACGAATCAAAAGGTATTCTTAATAATTACGATGCCGCAAATGACCCTGTTTCTTGAACATCAATGCCGATTGAATCAAGTTCTATTGGTAGGACACTTTCTGGGGCAAGTTGTGCGAGCGGTAGCTTTTCATCCACCATAACAACTAAACAGAGTTCATCTGTATACTCACCGTCACGTTGACGTAAGCCAATGCCAACCCCAACAACATGAGGATACGTCATCAACTCATCAATATACTTGGATTGTACTTGTGAAATTTCTTCCATGCGTTTGTCATCCTGTGCCATCATTACTCTCCTTTATGTACAGATAGCCAATCTAAAGCAAGAAACAAGCCAACCACCGTATCCGTTCCGCTGAACCGCCCTGCGCGAATAGCTGTCAGAATCTCATCTTTAGAGATAAAGTGTACAGTAATCGCTTCATTAGGGTCTAGAGATTGTGCAAATTGTTGAGAGGCATTTAATGCTAAATAGAGGTGTGTTCGTTTATTTGCACCTGTCGGGTTTCCTATAACACTTGACAATTTATGCCACTCATCGGCGACATAACCAGTCTCTTCTCGCAGTTCCCGTTGAGCATCTACGAGGGGGTTATCAGAATCAGGCTCACAATATCCACCGGGGATTTCTAAACATATATCACCGATGCCGTGTTTATATTGCTCCACAAATATCACTTTATGGTCATGTGTATAGGCAACAACCAAAGCAACATCAGGCGTTTGATAAACATAATAATCATCAATCTCACGCCCATCGGGTAAACGGCAGGCATCTTTGCGAATATTAAAGTAGGGTGTATCAAATACGATTTGGCTACTCAATCGTTGCCATTTATCCATCGTATCCCTCTTCTCATTATGGAATAGGTGGACACTCACTAATTTCAGTCACAGTATCGTTACGTACCCACCCTGTTGACTCACTATCATCAATCCTTACGCGTACAAAGAACCAAATCGGACCATCCACAGCAGACACTTGGCGTTGTTGTTGTAAGACCGCCATACTTGTCCCTGCTGGAATCACGGTAATCTGTGGAGAATTGGTTGTAGCACGTGCCCGCATCCGAATCCCATTTTGTCCTAAGACCAATACACGGCATAACTCAGGTGGAACAGCCGTAAAGGTGGGGACAAGAGTCGGTGATGGGGTCATTGTCGAAGATGGGGTTTCCGTTGGACTCGGTGTCGTTGTCGGTGTACTCGTATGTGTTGATGTCAGAGTAGCTGTCGGTGTATAGGATGGTGTAACAGTCGGCGATGGGGTCCATGTCCATGTCGGTGTATTTGTCCATGTAGGCGTTGGTGTATGCGTATAGGTTGCTGTAAAGGTCGGCGTGAGTGAGGGCGTAAAGGTGGCACTCGGCGTAAATGTAAGCGATGGTGTATAGGTCGCACTCGCTGTTAAAGTTGGGCTTGGTGTTAATGTTGGTGTATTACTCGGGGTCGGTGATGGGAATAAAACAGGTTCCCATTGTGAGCGCGTCAATGCAGTGGCAGTCCCACCAATAAACAAGATAATAATGATAATCGCCCCAAAGACAATCCGCCCCCGTGTGCGATGATTACGAATCGCCCCTTCAATCCGATACAGTTCGGTACGTCGTCCTAATATGCGGAAGGGGTCTTCACGCATTGCTTCCAGCCATGTTTGAGCATCACCAATATCACCATCTTGAATTGCGATTTCGGCTCTTTCCAGATAACGTGTAAATAAATCATTTACCGTATTGCGATAGCGTTCATCTTGAGCAAAATCAGATGTCAGCCCAGAGAGCATCTGACGCGCTTGTGATAATTCAGAATCGAAGTTTTGTGTAATTAAGGCTTGGGCGCGTTTGATAACCTGTTGAGCGCGTGTAATCTCCGCTTGTTGGTTACGGGCATCCATCAGCATTTCTGATGTACTGGAATCTGATGGGTCTAGCTCCATCGCCAAATCCATCAACTTAATCGCATCGTTCATCAACAGGACACGCTCATCGAGGGTTGTTGAATTATTCGCACGATTAAAGGCAAGGTGTCCTTGGTCACTCAATTGACCGCGAATACTGGATAACTTGGTATCAACTTCTTTTTGCAATTGCACTAACCGTTGGCTATTAGGCAAGAGTTGACGGGTACGCGCTAATAAGGTGCGGATACTGCTAATTTGTGCGACTTGTTCATCTAATGTTCCGCCCATCGTATTGAGGTTGACAGACACTTGGTCAGTATCCTGTTGGACACGGCGTATCATCTCAACGCGTTCTTCACCTTGTGGGTCATTCGGTACAACACGCAATGCACCTTCATATTTTCGTAATGCTTCATTCCAATTGTCCAACGACATGAGGCGGTCACCATCATTGAGCAATTCACGAGCCAGTGCCAAGTCTTGAATATCGAGCAGAGCTTGTTCAACATCTTTCCATGTCAGAATCCCGTCACGTTCAGCTAATTCACGGGCTTCTTTATATAAATCAGATGCTTGCTCATAATTCCCTGCGCGGACAAGTGAATTTGCGCGGTTATAGGCGACGCGTGCTTCAAACGGAATCCGATGGTCAGGGACAATCCCACGAATAAGGTTATCTTCTGATTTTTGACGATATTCCAAAGCTGTCGGGTTACTCGGTTGGATGGTCAAAATCCGATTGGCAACATCGATTGTTTGTTGATATTCACCTGAATAATAATATTCCGTCAGGCGCGTTAATAATTCATCCATATCCGCACCGACTTGATAAGAACGTTCCCCAATAATACGGTCTGAGGGTTCTGTGTTGCGTACTTCTTGTTCAGGAGGTTCATACCCTGATGAAGTCTTATATTGTGGTGGTGGCGGTGGGTTATTCCGTTGAGTTGGAGCAGATTGCACATCTTTTTGTTTTGGCGGGTCTGGTGGCGCAAGGGTTGGGGATGCACTGACATTATGGCGTTCAAATAACTCCAAAACCCGTTGTCGGGCTTGAGCATCATGCGAGCCAGCTTGTTGTAATAACTGAATAACATCAGGGTCATTTGAATCTAAGGGTAAGGCATCTGCGAGGATGTCAATTGCCTCATCTATATCATCATCATCACCTGCAATCTCAATGCGAATCCGCGCACGTCTCACTAGCCCACGGACAGCTGCAGAATTGGGGTTTGCACTTGGGCTACTGATCCCAGCAATCTGTGAGAAAACAGCCTGTGCAGCAGATTCTAAAGGTGTATTTTTAGCCTCAGATAATAAATTGCGTGCCCGTTGTTCTAGCCCTGTAATGGCTTGTGGGTTATCGCTATTTTGAATTTCTTGGCGTAGCTCATCTATCCGACGTTGCAAATCCTGCATAAGTTGAATCCCCTTTTTCGGCAGTCGCCTTAAAGTTACCGCAAACCTGCATCAAGGGCAAGTGACATTAAAGATAAACAAGTGAATTACCACTTCGTAAAATTCTGTGTTACAGTTAGCGTATCTTATTATTCCGTCATTGACTAAAAGACTATGCAACCATCCCAACATATACGACCCAAATACAAACTAATCTTGTTTTACAACATCAAGCCAGAGAAACAAGAGCAATATTATCGCTATGTCCTCAGCACATTTATCCCTGCTATTCAAAAGATGGGGGTTTATATGTATATGGCATGGCATGTTGCTTATGGTCAGGATGATTATCCTATGCGGAAAATTGAATTTGTGACAGAGAGTTCAGAGGTCCTGCAACAACTTTTTAGAAGTGATGAATGGGATACCCTCGAAACCAAACTTCAAAACTATATTTCCGATTATCAACGTAAAGTTGTTCCTTATCGTAATGGATTCCAACTCTAATCTTAGCCAAGATGTTAAGACATTGTTTCGTTTTCTGATTAACCACGAGATAGAATTGACGGAAACCGTTACTTTAGTCATAATAGTTGTCATAGCAATCGGCCACATAGGAATATCATCCATTAACTGAGAGGAGCGAGGCGTGAGCTATTTCATGAAGTTGTGGAACTAGCAGAGCGTTGATAATCTATGATTGACCAACAAGTCGTTGAAATGATTGATAATCCCGACCCACAAGTCCGCGCATCTGCCGTCAAGCAATTGGCACGCGCAGGCACACAAGAGGCAGTACAATACCTCGCGGCAATTTATAAAACAGACAATGATCCAGAAGTCCGCGAGTTAGCACGTAAAGCAGGGCTATACATCAAAAAGAAGAGAACAGAAGAAAGATGGACTGGCGGTGAAGGGGTTGAAGATGATACCCCCGAAGTAGAGGAAGTAGAAGAAATTCAAGTTTCTGCTCGTGCCGTAGAATCCTCTAAAGGTCTCATGGATTCTGCAATGGGTTTAAATGTCGCGGGGGATGACGAAAAGGCTTTAGAATATGTTGAAAAAGCATTTTTGCAAAATCCAAATCTCAAGAATGACCCCTATTATCTCCAACTCGCGGCGACCATCATGGGTGTCCGTGGTGAAGAAGTTGCTGATATACTGCTAGCAGATGTTGAATATGGTCGTGGCGGGAAAGCTAAGCGCAAACGCAAACCCCGTGAAGATGATGTTAGTACAGAAGCTGTCATGATTGACCTTGTGATTTATTTTGTTGTTATGGCAACATTGGTCGCGGTCGGGATGATTCTATTGATTTCTGTATTGAGTGGCTTAATTCAAGGAGGTTTATCATGAGTCCAGACGGCATGGAATTTATTGATCCTGAACAGCTTATGAACTTACTTGATGCCTTTATACAGGGTGGACTTATTATATCTGTTGTTACAGGTCTTTTGACTGGACTTTACTCTGTTATTGCTTGGGTTCTTCAATTGGGCTGTATGCACTTTATTGCAACCTCGATGCTCGGTGGTAACGGGACATTTAAGCAACTCATCCATAAGACCACAGGCATTACGACGGTATATACTGTTGCCTATACCCTATTGAGCTTCCTGATGATTTACCTCTATTTTAACGCCATCATTGCTGAAGATTTAGAAGGTATGGGAGCTATCACAGGGTTATCTTGTATTATTGTTATCGGAAGCCTTGGTTATCTATTCTGGTTTATGAGTGCCATTAGTAAAGTTTATGAATTTGGCAAAGGTGCAGGCTGTGGAACAATTATCCTCGGTGGCTTGATGTTTAGCTTTATTTCTAGCATCATCTCGGGTGGGTTCTGGGCAGTGCTATCCCCTGTCTTATTTGACATGATGGGTGGTATGCCAGCAGGGTTCTAAATTTCATACACAAATACAATCAGATTACGCCCAATGATGGGCGTTTTTTGTTTCTGGAGTTTCTTGTTTTATGAGCAATCTCTCGGAATCGCTTGAAAATCTACCCATGCTTAGGCATCATTAAAGTATAATGACATGCTATACAATCGAAAGGTTATACTGAGTTAATGAATATTATTGAGCAACTCCCATTCTTACAAGATTTACCCCCACTATTTCAGGACATCATTCTCAACCTCATTTTATTTATCGTAGCCATTATCATGATTCTGATTTTGAGACGGATAATAACCTTGCTCATTGTACGTCCGATGCGTACTGTCGCGAGTCGCACCTCATCTGATTTTGACAATACAATCATAGATGAAATACTGGGTCCCTTACGGATTGCTGTGGTCGGATTAGCCTTAATTATCACAGTAAATGTATTTAACTTCGGTGCAGAAGTTCAACAAATCGCAGAAACTTTAGCACGAACACTGATGATTGGTGCAGGTTTTTATGCACTCATCAAAGTTTTCAATATCGTGTCGCTCCGTCCCGAATTATTTAAACGTATCACAGGTTTAACAGTACCCTCCCGTTTATTACCCTTCCTCAATACGGTTGTCAAATATTTGATTATTGCGCTGGGTGCAATTTTTATTTTGCAAGAATTGAACTTCGATGTGGCAGCATTGATTGCGTCCTTGGGTGTGGTCGGGATTGGGATTTCGCTTGCATCACAAGATACCGTTGCCAATGTCTTTGGCTTTGCGGCGATTGTGACAGATAACCCATTTGAAGTGGGAGATTTTATCAAAACACCTGATGTCAGTGGTGTGATTGAAACAGTCGGTATGCGCTCAACGCGGGTGCGTCAGCTTGACCAAGCCCTTGTGACCGTCCCCAACAATTTGCTATCGAATGCGGTTGTACTCAATTGGTCTCGTCTGGAAAAGCGTCGTCTAAATTTTACGATTGGCTTAACCTATAGTTCAACATCGGAACAATTACGCGCCCTTGTCCATCACATCCGTGAATTATTAGCCAATACAGAAGATGTAGACCCTGACTCTATTGTTGTCCATTTTGTAGAATTTGGCGCGAGTTCACTCGATATTTTGATTATCTGCCAAATTTTGTTACCTGATTGGGGCGAATTCACAGCACGTAAAGAAGAGATATTCTTCGAGATTATGGAAATTGTCGAAAAACTCGGTCTTGGTTTCGCATTCCCAAGCCAATCGGTTTATATCGAAAATATGCCGGGGATTAACAATCCTGAGCAACACCTATCAAGAGAACAAGAACGCATGATGCGTATTCCTAAAGAAACGCTCGAATCGAATCAAAGTGATGGTACAGGAGATGTGGATGACCAAATTGACAGGTAGCATAATTTAGGAATATAGAGAGTCATGACAACTGAAAAAACCAAACACAGCAATTTAATGACCGCCCTGAACTTCACACAAGAGGATTTAGTCGCCAATCAGCAAGGGCAACTCAGCACTACCCAAGCGGATAGACTCAAAAGTATCCGCCAACGCAATACCCTTATCGGCGCTGTTATCTTTTTTGTGATCGTAATTGTGGCAACGACCTTTATCTTCATCGGTCAACAGAATCAAAACACAATTTTGAGCGCAATGGGTGGTCTATTAACGGTACTCAATGCGGTCATGATGGGAGGCATCGGACGATCCTATATGCGTACCAGTGCGGATTTACGTGAGGGGGGCATCGAAGTCTTAGAGGGCGAATTAGAACGTGTAGTACGGCAAGGACGACAACAAAATAATTATCTTATCCGTATTGCTCAGGCTGATATTTACGTACCTCAAGATGTATTCTTGCACTTCAAACATGAAAATAACTACCGCATCTACCGTACCCGTTTATCAGGTGTGTTACTTTCAGCAGAATCTTTATCAAGATAAATAAATTATACCTATTTATTTATGGTTACTACACTTATTTAGTAGTAGACTTATTATAATTATTGCTCATTCAATAAATAATAGGATTAATTATGGGTACATTACAGACAGTTTTTGAAGTTCCGAAATTTGTTGAAGTCGGGCTATCTACAGGTCAATATCAACGTGTTGGTGGCGTGATTGTAGAAAGTGGGTCAAAACAAATCGTTACATGGTTACGTGATAGTCAGAATATTGGTAGTGTTGTCAACAGCGCGCTAGGCAATTTAAATCCACTGAAAATCATATTCCAAGCTGCAGATACTGCATTAAAGTTATATGACGGACATCTCACCCGTGAAGTAGTCGATACACTCAGTGAACAGGTACAAGTAAATCATCTCGAAGTTTTAAATGCTCTATCGGCAACGCAACAATCTATCCAATCATTAATGGGAATTACACTGCTCACATCAACAGGTCATATTGTAAATTTAGCTGTTTCGACTGCCACATTTGCAATTATTATTAAACGACTTGATAAGTTATCAAATGAGATAGATGATCTTAAGCGCATCATTATGGCAGAATTCCAACGTAATCGTGATATTGATTTTAAGAAAGCTCTACAATCTGCTCGTGATGCTTTAGAAGGACAAGGTAAGATAAAAGATAGTGCAACCCGCTCTGCTATTGATGGTTTATTTGTCGCACGTGAGCATTTTTTGGAAGATTTTGATAAGTCGCTGGCAGACGCAACTCATCAAGATAATTTGCTCTTGGCACATCAGTATCTTATACGCGCAATTTATGCAGAGATAAGTCGTATCCGTTGTTATCTTGTTGGTGGAGACCGTGACCTCGCCCAAAAAAGATTAACAGAAGATATTGCTCTATTGCGAAGCCGCACCAACAAGCTAATTAAGTTATGGTTAGGTGAAACCCCCGCTATCTACTTCCATAAAGATATATCTGCCCACAACCTAGACCGCTTCTTACGAGTTCAACAGTGGTTAAAAGGTGTCGAGGGTCATGATGTACGTGCCATTTTTGAAATTATTAATGATGCACGACCAGAATTTTGGAATCAAAGGATTTTATCCTCAGGGAGCATACTCACAGATTTAACAAGTAACTTACCCCTAGTTGGCAACAAAGAACCACGAGATGTCATACTATCAAAGCGATTATCACAAGCAGAAATCTTAATTGAAAATATGGATAGGCTTTATGGGTTTGAGATTGAGATGCGGACGATGCGCTTATCTCTCGATGAATGGGAGTCGCTTGTAGATACAGAAAAATTAGATGAATATGGTGCAGCTCTTATTTTTGATAGTGACGTGGCTCAAAGTCAGCACGAATTAATGAGAAAACGACTATCTATATAAAATCAAATAGGCAGTGCCAACATGCTCATCGACACTGCCTCATATGTTTCTACTCACTAAGTAGCAAAGTCTGTGTATAGAGCAATGTCCCATTTTGCCCAATCTGCATAATCCCATAAGCTATATCTATTTCAGCTTCAAATAGAGTGGTTGGCTCACCAAATTCCCCATCGAACTCATACAAGGAGAAACTAGCTACATCATCCGCTATATTTACAGTCACAATTCCTGAAAAATCGGGCGTAAGAACGACACCTTGCGGTAAGGTGGAGATAAGTGGAAGTTCATCATCATCGCCAGAAGCCATCAAATCATCTATTGTAAACGCTGAAATATCGTAAAGTGGAATCACCTCACCTGTTACAAGATCGACATGGTGGATGATTACAATAGGAATCGTTGTATTGATTCGACTAAAGGTAAATAGTCCATCGCCTTCAGCATCCCATGCAATCCCGCGAGTATTTAGATTATCTGCTCTTTCCGTAATAGCAGGGTTAAGTCCTATTTGTAGGTCGGAGGATGTCACTGTATGTTGTGGCTCATCTCCACCTGTGAGGTCAATCAACCAAATACCATTATCAGCAGTCTCATCACCAAACCCAGCAACAGAAACAGCTAACTGACTCGCATCAGGGGAAACAGATAAAGCACCATCCAGAGAATAGCTATTATCCATATCATAGATCGTTGTCGGGTCTAGTATACCTGTTAGGTCTTGGGCAGTTGAAACCTCACCTGACTCAGGGTCAACTTTTACTAATAAGAACTCAGCATCACGAATACTATCATCAGAAGGTTTAGCGACAATTCTCACAACATAAATCTGATTATCAGGTCCCCATGTGATAGCCACATCCAGCCATGTTTCTTCTTCCACGCCGCCAAAGCCATAATCCTCAACACCATCATCAGTTAAATTCACGAGTTTCTCTGTTTCTACCTCATAAAGCCACACATCGGACTCTATAAACATGCGGAAGAAATCTTGATGAAAGGCGACATATCGTCCATCAGGCGACCAATATAAGTTCGTGGGTCTATCTGCTGTTTCAGGCAATCCAGTACAAGTTTCACGCTTATTGGCAATAGTATAAACACATAACCCACCAGATCTACCAGATGTTTCATAAGCCAATTGTGTACCATCAGGTGACAGATAAGAGAACCTCGAATTACTTTTATCAAGGTCAGGAATACTGATAGAGTCGGAATAAGACAAGGAATCAGCAGAAACCCCTGTTACACGCAAAGAGCCAACAGGCGGATATTGTATGGATTGGCGTAGTGTATCGGTATAGACCTCGATAATCGGCAAGCTATCACTATTCGCAATCCCGAGGATAAACATTGCGGCGGGGAGTTCTTCATTATCCGAATAATCAACGAATGCAATGCGTCCACTGACAGAATCGCTCATACGAATTGAAGATGTGATATAACGCCGCCCATTGAAGGTGCTATCCTCAACACGCCCAATAATAGAAAACTGGTCTTTAATATCATCGAAGACTTCGTCCACAAGATCATCAAAGGAATCGTCGCCCATTGGCTGTAGTTGTAGTGCAATCGCAGCCTCGCCAACCTCAAGGTCTTCAGGGATGTCATTGCCAAACTTCTCTGCAATATCTGGCGATGTTGCAACTAAATAAACATCACGATCCAAAACTTGCACGCCCCACCCGTCAGGATGAGAAAAGGCGAGATTCTCTTGCGCTGTTGTATATTGTTCCGTAAAACGAATACGGTCACAACCCATCATCGCGGTATCAATTTCGCTTTGCACGCCTTGCAAGATGCTGACGGCTTTCAGGGCATCACCACCATCTGCCGCGCGTTGAGCTTGTATCAGCCGTAAAATCGTAGATTCGAGTTCAATATTACAACTATTTTGAGCGCCAACAAGTGATATATTCAAACATAATATACTAATCAAAATTGCCAAAAATTTTCGCATTCGATTTCCTTCAATGTGATTGACAGTACCTTTATTATAGGTAAATTTCATTTTTGGATGGCAGATTTTATATGTGTCTTGATATGATACGTAAACAATTTATGCTATAATCGCACATATGTTCCGATAATAAGAGAAATGACTTTAAGACCTTATGGCAAAAAAGAGAAGCAAATTTGTCTGTTCCAATTGTGGGAAACAAAGCCCTGGTTATTTTGGTCGATGCCCCAAATGTGGACAGTTCGATACGATGGAAGAGCATATCGAAGAAACAAAAGCCCCTGCCAAACAAAATCGGCAAGTGGTCGGCACATCACGCGCAAAATCGCTACGCTTACCCGACATCAGCAAAGCAGAAGAAACCCGTCTACCTGTCCCAATTGAAGAATTTAGCCGTGTCTTGGGGGGTGGGCTTGTTCCGGGGAGTATCGTTTTATTGGGTGGTGAACCGGGGGTCGGGAAATCAACATTGGTGATTGAATTAGCCGCCATGTTAGCTAACACCATAGGACCTGTTTTATATGTCAGTGGTGAAGAAAGTGCGCGTCAAATTAAAATGCGTGCCGATAGATTAGGCTTAAATGCACCTGATTTATATTTGCTGACCGAAACCAACCTCGGCAACATCTTTGAGCAAATCCAGCAAGTTGACCCTGCCCTTGTCGTAATCGACTCTATCCAGACCACATATGCCGAAGAACTTAATTCGTCCCCAGGGCTTGTCTCACAAGTACGTGAATGTGCTAGCCGATTGCAGACCCTCGCAAAATCGACAGGGCGCAGTGTTCTGATGATTGGGCATGTGACCAAAGACGGCAGTATCGCAGGACCGCGCGTATTAGAGCATATTGTCGATACCGTGCTATACCTCGAAGGTGACCCTTTCCAACAATATCGTTTGCTCCGCAGTGTGAAAAATCGCTTTGGTGCGACCAGTGAAGTGGGTGTCTTTGAGATGCGTGGTAAGGGGATGGTACAAGTATCTAACCCATCTGAGGCATTCTTGGAAGAACGGGTGATTAACGCCTCGGGTTCGGCTATTGCAATCACGATGGAAGGCACACGTCCTCTATTGGTTGAAGTCCAAGCACTGACCAGCCCGACTGCATTTGGAAACGCACGACGAACCCCAAATGGTGTCGATATAAACCGCCTATTACTAATTAGTGCTGTCCTGACCAAACGCATGGGGCTGAAATTATGGGAGCATGATATTTTTGTTAATGTCATCGGGGGTATGAAGATTAACGAACCCGCGTCTGACCTCGCAATGGCAGTTGCAATTGCATCCAGTTATTATGACCGCGCTGTCCCTGCTGACCTTGCAATTGTCGGTGAAGTTGGCTTGAGTGGTGAAGTACGGCGCGTTGGTCAAATTGGTCCACGCCTCAACGAAGCCCAGAAAATTGGCTTCAAACGCGCCCTCATTCCTAAAATGCGTAAAGGGGCAGAAGACATCCCCAAAGGCATTGAACTAATTCAAGTGCGGAATGTATCCGATGCCCTACGCATCATTCTGCCACAAGACAAATAATCATATCAGGGGTGGAAACATCATGTATCCATCCTGATTTATTTCTAATTCATTATAATAATTACGATAATTTTACAAGTTTTTTGCACTTCACACACATCCCGTCAATATCCCCTGCGTATTATCAGTGAAACAAGCCTCAGACATCGGATGGAACGCAAACATGAAGCGTATTATTGTTAGCAGTATTTTGGTTTTTCTCATCAGCATCATCAGCTTATCAGCACAAGATAACATCGCAACACGATCAGCAGTAACAGCAGAAGGAGATGGTATCGTCGCGTTTAATGGATATGGTGAAGTGACGATTCAAGGGGATGGGATGTTATTCATCGTAGACCGCACCCATACCGCCACCATCACATTAAATAGTAGCAAGCGATATTTTCATAGTGAACGCGAAACACGGGGAAATACTGTCCATAACTATCGTAAGTTTAAAGGTACAGCAACCATTAGCGGTGAGGATATTGCGGTCTTATTTGATGGGGTCGATATTGTAACATCCATTAGTGGAACAGGTATTATCTTAGTTGAAGGGGTCGGCAACTATACCCTCGACGATGCACAATATGAGTGGTCAGACGAGGGCATCATGATTGATTTACTATCGACAGAACACTAATCAGAAAAGGTATATGCCCAGATATTCGTAACGTGACATAGTGTATAAGAGCTAGTTGCAGTCGCCGACACACCAAAGCTCCCCGCGCGTGGAGTCACTTCAATATTTTGGAATACTGCACGACTATTGACATAGACAGATAGACGATTCCCATATATTACAAAGAGGAAATGACCGCCATCGGGTGTTAATAACCCATCCTGAGTTGCTTGGCTATAAACTCCATCAGCATCTGTCTCACCGATAAATACCTCATCCAGTGAGTTCACACCCACATCCAAATACCGCTGAGCAAGACCAATTTTGTCCCGTTCAATCCATGCGGACAGCAAGCAGGTTTCACCATCACTGTTGGGCAGGAATGAAATATCGGCTGACATCACCGCATGACGGGCTTCCACACCCTCAAACAAGGGTTCAAACCATGCCCCAATCCGCGCAATCACAACATTATCATCAGTATATAGGTCGCCTTCTGTATTCGGTACAAGCTCTAATTCTTGGAGTATTTCAATCATCCGCAGTGGGTCTTCCTCAAGTGGAATTTCATTAACCGCAGGTAACTCAATATCCAGAGAAGGTTCAACATCAGGTTCAGGGGTTGCTTCGGGGGCATTGATTGCATTTTCAGGGATGGATGGTTGCGTGATACGGATAGAATCAAAAATAACATGTGCTTCCCCTTCAATTGGAAACACATTAATAATGGGATAGCCTTTGGCAGCTTGTGCATCAACCGCTTCGAGAATCAACTCATCATTGATATATCCGCGTATTTGCTCTCCTTCGACTTCGATACGTGCCACAAAGCCATCATCCGATAACACTATTTCGCTATCCGCCAAAACCGTAAAATTACAATCCACATCGGATAGTGATAAATCGACTGTTCCTCGGCTAGGTGCTACCGTCAAATAATAACCACTGCACAAATCGCCACCTGTCCGTGTTTGTAACCAGACACTCCCATCGATGATCTGCATATCAACTTCAAGCGCATAATCTGTCCACTCTGTTCCCTCAGGAATTACAAGGAAACCGCCATTTTGCACTTGATAATCTAAAGCCCCATCAAGAATCTCGTATGTGCCGTATTGAATATTTAATGTGTCGGGAAGTGTATTGTCATCAAAGGTCGCTTCAAATAAGGGGGCATCATCTTGCCCAACAATTGGGAGAAGGGTGACAGTAAACACAATCAACAATAAGACGCAATGACGATAGCTTGGCATAGAGATATATTCCTTGATTGGACAAATAACAGGCACATTGTACCCTGTCAACCTTAAAAGAACATGACCGTATTTAACACCTCGAATTGTCGCCTATCGATAACTATGTTACAGTTTGAGCGATATGTTGATATAAGTCAGGTTTTGATATGAATAAAGCACTTTTACTGGTCATGATTCAATTTATTTTATTCGCAGTGATTGGTGGGGTGGCGGTGTTAATCCCTACTGAACATAGCACAGGGCAATGGATTATCGGGGGTCTAGCTATCTTATCGGGTTTAGCGATTGCTCTATATGCCATTACAGAACATGGACGTGTCAATCAGGGTGGACCGAGTGCATTACCCACACCCAATCAAGAGGCAGAACTGGTTACATCAGGTCTCTATAAACGCATCCGTCACCCCATTTATACAGGTGTGTTACTGGTCGCCTTCGGGATTACGATATGGCATGGTCATGGTATTTTGATGACTGCGACTTTATTTTTGGTCGGCTTACTGACCTATAAATCGCTATACGAAGAAGATTTGCTGATGGCGCAATACCCGAGCTATGGTGACTATCGTGAACAAACAGGACGATTTTTTCCAAAATTATTTTAAGTTTCAACATCCTATTAAAACAAAATGATAACCGCAAAGGCGCAGAGAACGCAAAGGAAAATATGAGTGGTAAATCAAATAGTAGGCTGTGAACATAGCGAGTCATCCTATTTCACAACCATTTCAACCTCTCCCTAAATCCCTCTCCGATTCTTCAGTGAGGGACTTTTGCTCCCTTCTCCAAAGACTTGGGGAAGGGCTGAGGATGGGGTTTGATTGATTTTGCTATAAATTAAGACAATCTCAGTCGACATGGGTATATACTTAAACTAACACATCCGAGTTTGAGGTATACCATGTCCCATAATCGCGCATTTTGGAAAGCCTTCCACAGTCTGACCCATCCACTATCGCTGATTGCTATATTGCTCTTGCTGTTTAACGACCACTGGTTACGTTATGCTCATCCCTCGTGGCTGACAGGCAAACTCGGTGATTTCACATGGTTGGTGTTCGCCCCCTTTATCACTGCCCTCTTATTTGCATGGCTGATTCCACAACGATTAAAGCATCACACAAAAATCGTCGGATGGCTATCGATTGGGTTTATCGGGGTGTGGTTTGCGACAGCCAAAACGATTCCCTTTGTGCATGAACTGACAACCGAAACACTCTATTGGCTGGTCGGATGGCGTGGTCAATTACGATTAGATGTCACTGATTTGCTGACCTTACCTGCGCTAATTATCAGTTGGTATGTGTGGCAACAAGCAGGCGACTCCAAAGTTTCACTCAAGCCCCTAGCTTATGTAGCATTCGGCTTAGGTATATTAGGGACATTGGCAAGTGATGATGGTCCACGCTCAACGGATAGTGGTGTATACAAAATTTGTGAACGTAATGGCATATCCTATACTCAAACGAATGATTACTGGGGAGACATTACTTATTATCATAGTTCCAATGGGGGTCTGTTCTGGACAGGGAGTATTCCCCTCGACAAATCAGATATTCTGCCTATGAATTGCATCCCACAAACAGAAGAAAATCAACTCAACATCAGCGAATCGTTTATATTGCGATGGACACCAAACGAATCCATTGAAATATCATCAGATAAGGGAAATACATGGACAATCGAAAATAATTTAGAAGAAATCAACCAAGAAGTGCGTGAACACTATACCCTCTATGGATACGAGGATTACGAATATCTAATCAATATAAGACCCAGCCCAGCAGGTGCATATTATGATACACAATCTGGGAATGTAATTTTCGCGATGAGCCACAATGGCGTATTAGTCCGTGAATCTGATGGCAACTATACATGGGTGACTGTTGGGGATTATGGTTTAGAGAACTTACTGAATGTCGAAAAAGCCAGTAATGCGATTTTCTTTGAACTGTGGCTCATGCTAGCGACGATGTTCTTGGTCGTCACGACTGCCACCTTATATATACGTCGCAAACACAGCAATATCAAAAAGGGATTCATGGTATTGAGTTGGTTGGGTTATGCAGGTATTTTGCTTATATTATTGGTTGAGCGTAACGAGAATATTTACCTCACCTATTATTCCCTAACTGCACTTGCTAGCCTCATTATGTTCGTGTTCTTTGGGATTCCACTCAGTATCGGCGCGATGTGGGATATTTTGAGGAACTTCCGCAAGGTTGCATTGAATATTTTCTTCGCGGGCATCGGTACAGGGGCGTTATTCATCTTCCCATTTTTGTTATGGACACAAGGACGGATTCCGCGTTATCTATTTGCGTATGTATTAGCCTTGTTGTTGACGGTCTTGGGATTGTATGCAACATCGATTTATCTAGAGCGCATCTTGCCGACACTCGCACCTGAGAAACTCAAAAATGAGGGTGTTGAGAAGGATAAGATTAAAGAGGAGAAATAGTAGGGGTGGATAAAACCACAGTAGGGAAGAGGCATGACCCCTTCCCTACAATGTAATCAAATTATTAAATACTAGCGTTTGTTCAAGCTACGTAAGCGACGTGAGCCAACAATCACACCGAGCAGACCAAATGCCATCAAGAAGAAGACACCTGCGTTTTCTGCACCAATATCATCGAATAAACCTGTATTAGCTAACTCTGTTGGTGTCGGAGTAGGGACACTGCCCCCTGTTCCACTAACACTAGTGACATCGACATCAGGTGTTTGATTGAACACGCCCGACAAAGCAGTCGCTGTCAACTGTGCCGCTTCGACTGCGGACAATCCACCGGGAGTTACACTTGGTACTTCTGTTGCTCCAGCATTAGGGTCATCCGTTACCACGCTTGTTAATGCCAAAGCCGTTTGCGCGAGTTCTGTCTCGGCAACAAGGGCTTGTGCTGATGCCGTCGCGTTCAGGATGCCTTGTGTCGCGGTTGTATCAGGTGTTAAGGTTGATGTTGCAGTTGGTTCTGGTGATGGTGTCTGGGTAAACTGCGTCGCGGTTTGGGTTGCTTCCGCAAATGCTGTCCCTTGTGCCTGTGTCTCACGGATAAGTGCTTCCGTTGTGGCATTGGCTTGTGCAATTGCAGTTTTGGTTGCTACGATTGCAGGGTCTTCACCACTGCCGATAGCAATCACTAACAAGACCACACCTGCTAATAAGATAATCACCAGCAAGCCAGCAATTAGCAAGAAGGTACGGTTGCGACCACCACCTTCACCACCTTCTTCATCAAAGTCCAGCTCACCATCATCGCGATCATAGTCATCGCCAAATGGGTCATCATCTAAATCTACATTATCATCGAAATCGTCATAGGACCCGACATCATCGGAATCACCGAAGTCATCGCTGTCACCAAAATCGAAATCGTCATCAAAATCAAAATCGTCATCGTCGTCAAAACGGAAATCGTCAGCCATTTGACATTATCCTCCCAGCAGGAAAATGATGTTTCCCTGTTATAAGTCAATATATACTAATGATAGTTCATAAGCTCATTATCTGCCAGCAAGTTCAAGATTTGCCAACGGGATATTAACGGTTTCCCCGCTAATTAATTCTACTCGCGCTCCAGTAACGCGCAAGCCATTCGGTAATTCTAACATTTGGTTCGGTATATCGTCTATCCGTCCTATCTGTCCAAGAAAGGGGTCACGTGTAATGCGTACCCGTAATCCTGTCTTGAGTGTTGCATTCAAGTTCAAGCCCGGTGGACGTTCTTCAATCGGACGGTTAACCACAGCTTCAGGTCGTCGGCTCGTCCAACGCCCCGGTAAATCTGCATCGAGTGTGACTTGGTAACTCTCATACTCTTTAAAGAGATTATACACCTGTCCGCTCATTCGCATTGTACCAAAGCCCTGCGTTAACATCACGGCTACATTTGTACTCAGGGCACTTTCCATTATATCTGCTGGCATAGAGGGTGCAATAACACCATTGATATTACCTGCTTCCAGCAAAGGAATCATATCAGCGGTTAATGGTTTTGTCGTGACCATAACCGAACCTTTATACTGAATATCGAGCGATTCCTCAATCATACGGCGTAAATCTTGTTCAGGCTGCATCCGCAAGGTGGCGATAATACTGCGCCCATTGCCCCAGACCCCTTGTACAATCGCACCCACCGCTTCTACTGCAACACCACGATTGGGATACACTTGAATCACCCGACCAGCAACACCCGCTTCGATATTCACCAATTCGGGCATTTCTTGCATAATAATACGCCCATCATCAATTGCCACAACCATACCACGCACAGGTGAAAAAACTCGTTTTCCACGATCTTTACGCTTTCCTGCAATCGGTGTATCTGCTGGAACAACTTGGTTTGGTTTTACTAACAATAAACGTTGTACCGCACTTTTATCCCGTACACCCAATATATCGGAAGCAGGAATAATCACATGACGTGACGGAATCTGACCATTCGCAACAATATCACGCACATCGACCTTTTCACCCTCATGCACGCGCACGATACCAATTGCGTTATCAGGCAGGAGGCATTCACGGTGAATCGTACTCAAACGCGAGACAATCCGTTGGTCAGGATAATAATCCATAAATTACTCCTTTATCGATTCCACAATGAAAATACATTATCATCATCCAAATAACTTATCGAGGTCTACATCATCGCCATCATTTGCATCAGCAAATTCTGCAAGGTCTTCATCACTCAATGCAGGTAACTCACCTGTAATGGTCGATAAGCGATCATCAATAGATACCTCGTCTTCATCTTTATCCTTTTTGCGACCCCGACGGCGTTTTTTATCCTCTTTAGCAGGTTCGGCTGTTTCTACAACAGGGGGTTCAGGTTTGATAAGCCAATTCGTAGGGATTGCAATCGGTTCTTCGCGTTCAGTAACTTGTGCAAACCACTTAGTCATATTCTCTGCACGTTCTTCAACCGTTCTCCCCATCGACAAACTACGCCCACGGGCATCAAATAATACCCCTGCCATCCCACCATGTAAGCGGATTTTTAATTTGCGTTGCCCATCAATCGTTAAGCCTCGCGCCAGCCGAATATCAACAGTCAAGGTGACATTTGCAGGTAAGGGCAGTACCCATAAATTCCCACCATCAATTTCATGCTCAAATTCCTCACCATCATCGGTTGTGATATTCAAGCGCATCGCCCATGAGTTCGTATTTGGCGAGCCTTCCACCGCAATAACTGTGCCTAAATGGTCAAGCAAGTCTCCATCTAATAATTGCACAACCGCATTCGGTTCACGTAATGCCAGCGCACCCAATGCAGGAATAATTGCATGAGGGTCTGCTTTGACATGGGTTATCCCTGTTGGCTGAATCGCATCCACCATGAGCATCATATCTAAAGCCGAATAACCTGTGCCTGTTAAGGTTGCACCTGCTCCAATAATCAATTTGAGCTTCGGCATATCACCATATAGAGGGAGGCTATCCCAATCAATCCGCGCTTGCGCTAACATATAGCGAATCGATGCGCGTATCATCGCATGTTCAATATAAAGTTCACGCAGATTCATAGGTACAGTCGCTGTCCGCAAACCTTTATTCAAAACATAATTTGTCAGTTCATCTGACTCGGTGTAAAAAGGTAACCACTCTTGTAGAGCTTCTTCGCCGACGGTCTGCAATAAGCTGGCGGCACTATGTCCCATCCCAATATCAGTACGAATAGCAGTATTGATTGCTCCATTGACAGACATCGATAAAACGGCTGTGGCACTCCCAATATCAATTGACATTGCATTAACACCCAATGTCTGAGCATAAAATTCTGTTAGGGTCGCAAAACTTTGGGCAGTTGGCAAAATACCCGAATTGGTCATGGGCGCAATATTACGGAAGCTAAAACCATGTTGTTCTTTATGCTCGTCATAGGCTTGCCCCAATAAAATTTGTGCGGGTTCAAGCTCTTCTTCATCTTCTGTTGGGCGAACATTCGGGCAAATCAGGATTTTGGTTAAGTCGCCTAATAACTCTTTCGCTTTATCAGCTACTTTCGCATTACCAGCAAATAAAACCGTCGGGCGAATCGGCTCAGGAATAAGCGATATCGCCAATTTTAATATCTGCAGCAAGTCAATAAGCGGACTCTTCGCACCACCGTCTGTGCCACCCGACACAAAAATTAAATCAGGGCGACTGAGTGTAATGCGATTAATTCTCTCTTCTTCATTTAAGCCGTCATCCAAGTGAATCTCAGCAACAGGTTCAACATAGGAACTGGCAGTCGCACGCAATGCCGATGCGATACTAATACTCGGCACTAAGCCAACCATAACAATACGTACGGGGCGACCTGCACTTGCAGTTGTAATATAATAATCGACACCCGAACGGTCAGTTTGCTCAGGCGTAATCAACTGCCCTTTTTCATTGAAGAAACGCCGTCCAGTGGCTTCAGAGAAATCACGCAGGATACGTCCTACGCCAATGTTGACATCATCAATCGGGTAGCCTATCGTTGTCTGACTTTTACCGCGTGCCACCAAGCGATATTCCCCATCGACCATATCAAATAATAAGGCGCGAGTATGCACACTTCCAAAATCAACCGCTAAGATAGAACTAATAGATTGTTGTGCTTCGGACATAAACTAGCCTCCAAATCGGAGCAAGAAACCGATACGTTCAGTTAAAATCGTCAAGCTGGTGAGCATCGCTGTGGCATAAATCGCCCCCAATGTTGTGACAATAAACACCTTACCGATGACACGCAATCGCCGTACCAGAACCCCTTGTTTGATTTCACCATTTCCATCATCACGCGCTTGATATTGAAAGTAAATCAAGGAGGTGACTGTGCCGAAGAAAATTACGGCTGTGTTCAGCAATACACCTGGGTCAGATGTGACATTATTGGGTAGTGTTGTGGATGTTCTTACGAGTGGGAAAAGTGTCCCTGTTAATGCACCAATCACAGCAACCGCCGCACCAACAACAATCACAACTGCAAACACACTATTTGTCAGCCATGCCAGACGCGAAATCGGTTTGAGTAAGAGTAATAGACCAAACAACAATGCCGTGAAGAAGATGATAATATCGGCTGTGTTACCCAATACCGTCCAACTGGTATTCGGGTTTTGGATGTCTTGCAGGTAAGGCAAAATCACACCCTCAAAGGTGACAATCACCGTGAATGCGGCTGTCATCCCAACAAAGATATACACCGCAATCCGATATAAATTCCGCACCAATGGCAAATCTCCCAGCACATAGCTGAATACCATTAGAGTCAGAACAAAGCTGATAACTGTTAACATACCTTCCGTCATCGAGGATGCTCCGTCGCTACCGTTTGGATTCGCGTCTACGGCGGATAATTGCACGTAGACCAAAATAAATATTGCCGAATAAAATAATTAATACCGACACAATCGTCCCCATCGTCATTGCATTCAAGCGAGACGCTTCTTGACTACGGTCTCTGTCAAAGGCATAACTCGCCCGAGGGTCAATATCTGTTACCTCAGGGGTTGCTTCTACGCTGGGTGTTTCTGTCGGTACTTGTTGATAATAGCGTGCTTGATTTTTCCCTAACCGCCGATTATAAGATACACGCATCACCGTTACATCATTGCCTGCATCTGCCGAATCCTCAGACTCCGCTTCAAAATCGTCTTCTGGCAATTCTGTTTTCTCGACCAAGAAGGCTGCAATCCAACCCTCACGCCCGTCAGGCAGTAAGAAGTTAATCCAATCACCTGCTTCATTCTCGCCAATGACTTGATACACATCGCCTGTACTGGCTGTTGTAAGCACAGGGAAGTTTGAGCTTGGTCCTGTACGAACATTTACGCTCGCATTCGGAGCAATCACAACAATAACAGTGATTAAGCGTGGTGTCGGTGAAGGCGACGGTGTATTTGTCGGTGTATTGGTTGGAACAGGTGTATTGGTCGCTGTCGCCGTTGGTTCTGGTGTATTCGTTTCCGTAGGCTCAGGTGTATCAGTGACTGTTGGTTGTAGGATATCTTCTTCTTCTTCACCATCAGTCCCAGAAATGACACCTTGAGGTGCTGTATCGGTGCTATCGGCATCCGCTTCAGGAACATCTGTATTGGTTGGCAATGGTGTTTCTGTCGGAACAGGTGTACTGGTTTCTGTTGGTATATCGGTAAATGTTGGGCTAGGTAATGGTGTTGCGGTTGCATAAAGCCCTTGCAACATCTCGCCATAGGTATAGGCATCACGATAGCCAATCATCAGCCCTTGGATACCATCTGTTTGAGCAACATAAGGTTCTGCCAGAGGTTGAGCCGAATAACCTGTCGCTGCAACCAAGTCTGTTGTTGTGGATGGCACAATTTGCTCCACCCATGATCGAATATCCTCAGACCGTTCTGCAATTAATACAATCAAGCCAAACTCATTTAATGATGTCATAGCAAGATTGGTGGGATCGCCTTGTGAAGATACATTGATAACACTATTTAAGTTTTGGCTGAGGTCACGTAAACCGAGTGTTCCACCCGTCAAATAGCGTGTGATGTAATAATCTCGATTTTCAACTAGGCTCAAACCAGATGATTTTACGGACTGGTTAATCTCATTAATGATGTTTTGTGCGTGAACAATCGCAATCGGATTACTGCTGACGATAATTGGTTTTGCACCTTGTGATACGATATGACGCAATAAAATATCCGCCATTGGGTCAAGTTCGCCAGCCCCAGTGGGTCCATATTCAAACCCAACCAGTACCAAATCACCATCGTCTAGTGCTTCAATCTGATTGAAAACAACACCAGCACTTTGATTATCAGACCCGAATGCCATCGGTGGTAAAGACCCGACACCAAAATTAGAGACAAAAGGCAATATCAAAACAAGCAAGAGTACAACTGAAATCAACAATCTCCCCAAGCCAATTGCGGGCAAGCTACGACGGCGACGACGGGTAGATTCAACAATGGGTGTACCATCTTCATCCATTTCAACAGTTGGTGTAATCGTAACCCCAACAATTTTTTGTAGAAGTTCAGATTGTTTTTTCTGATTATCTGTCAGCGCAAGGTCGCTAACAATCCCTGATGCTTCATGTCGAATAGTCGGCGCGACAAGTGTTTCGCCAACCCCTTCTAAAACCCCCGACTCAGCTTTTGTATCCGCAGCCTGAGACGATAAAGACAATCCTTTTTCTCGTAGAGCCTGCAAGCGGTCATCGAGGTCTTCTATTGGTTTGTCGTCTTGTTGACGAATAATCGCGGCGGCTGATGTTTCATCACTACTGACATCTACACCGCGCAACCACTCAGGAATATCGGTACGGAGTTCATCTTCGTCATCTGCTTCATCACGTAATGCCGCATCAAAAATAGCATCTAAATCTTGAATGCCCGATTCGTCATCACCCGAAAAATCGCTTTCATCAAAGTCATCATATCCAGCTAGCAAAGTATCTAGATCAGCAGAAGCATCAAACTCGTCAACTTCATCAATATCGTCAAAGTCCATATCGTCAAGGTCGATACTATCGAAAATATCGTCAAGCTCTCTAGCATTCGCTTCTTCTTCTAACTCTGTAATGTCGGCTTCACCTAAGGTTTGCATCCAATCAGGTTCAGACTCTATAGCATCGGATGCCTCACCAAACCAATCTTCAGCAGGTTCATCATCCGCATCATCGAGAAAACTAAAATCTAGTTCTTCATCGACATCATCTAATTCACCTGTTAAGCCTGTTGCGGAGTCATCATCCATTTCATCGAGGAAGCTCATATCGAGTTCATCGTCAAGGTTATCTAACTCGCCCGTCAAACCTGTGCCAACATGTTCAGGCTCAACTTCGTCAAGAAAGCTCAAGTCCATATCATCATCGAGACTGTCTAACTCACCTGTCAAACCTGTACCAACATGTTCAGGCTCAACTTCGTCAAGAAAGCTCAAGTCCATATCATCATCGA
>CAYGTY010000017.1:0-27236 GCA_964352825.1 uncultured Anaerolineaceae bacterium | reverse complement strand
CCAACATGTTCAGGCTCAACTTCGTCAAGAAAGCTCAAGTCCATATCATCATCGAGACTGTCTAACTCACCTGTCAAACCTGTACCAGCGCGTTCTAGCTCATCACCCACTTCAACTTCGTCAAGAAAGCTCAAGTCCATGTCGTCATCAAGGCTCGCTAATTCGCCTGTCAAACCTGTACCAACACGCCCAAATTCATCATCAAGTTCTAAATCTAAATCATCCAAACTCATTTCATCAAGGAAATCAAATTCAGAATCATCCAAATTTGATAATTCGCCTGTCAAACCCGTTGAGGCGCGGTCAAATCCATCGTCCACCGCATCTAATTCACCTGTCAAACCTGTTGATGGACGCTCGCCTGTATCTAAGCCCATGCTTTCCAACAACTCATCAGCCGTCATCTCTGGGGCGGATGCAAATTCCTCGGGGTCAGCTATCGGTGTTAAATCATCTGTATCACCGACTGCATCATTATCAGTCTTGAGCCAATCAGGGACATCATCGAGTGGGTCATTTGTAAATGAATCTTCATCAAACTCATCTAACCAGTCTGTATCCTCAGGGTCACCAGATTCTTCAACTTCGGGTATTTCATCTTCAGTAAAGTCTTCAGAATCAAATTCATCTAACCAGCCAGTGTCAACATCAGGGTCACCAAATTCTTCCGCTTCAGGTATTTCATCTTCCGCAAAGTCTTCAGAATCAAAGCCAGCCAGCCAATCAGGTGTATCCTCAGCAGATACATCCGATATCGGTTGGTCAGAATCAAATAAGCCTTTATTACTCTCTAGGAAGTCTGTATCAACTGAAGTACCTGTCGAAAAGAGATCATCATAGTCGTCTTCGACATCATCGGAGCTATCTTCGTATTGGGCATAGGGGTCATATTCTTCTTCCTCATCATCGCCCTCATACTCTAGCCAGCCCGTATCATGGTCGTCATCGCCTGATGAACCCGTAGGCGTATCAGATGATGATGTTACTGCCTCGTCTGCATCCTCATCGAAGCCGAACATCGATTCTAAGTCGAGTCCACCCTCAACAACATCAGAATCTGAGTCATCAGACCCCATTCCCATGCTGGATAACCAGTCGGGTTGCTCATCAGAAGTTGAAGCTGACGGTGTTACTTCCTCGTCTGCGTCTTCATCAAAGCCAAACATCGAGTCTAAGTCGAGTTCACCCTCAGCATCATCAGACGCTGAGTCATCAGACCCCATGCCCATGCTGGATAGCCAATCAGGTTGTGCGTCGGGTTCATCATCGAGGTTATCTAATGCTTGATTAACCGCATCACGATTGAGCATCCCTGTATCACCCACATCGGATAACCAACTCGGCGCAGAATCTAACGCAGCGTCATCGTCAAGGCTGTCTAACTCTTGATTGATCGCATCGCGATTGAGTGACCCTGTATCACCTACATCGGATAACCAATCAGGCGATCCACTCACAGGCTTGGCACTATCATCAGCCTCCCCACTTATCCAATCAGGAGCAGAGGGTATTGGACCATCATCGGGTTCAAACTCATCATCAGAATCCATCCAATCGAGGTCATCAACAGACTGAGCATCAGGAACACGCGATATAGTATCATCAGAAAGCCACGATAGCTCCCCTGTGACACCCGTCGAATCCGCTGATTTTGGTGTTGACTCACCATCACCACCACTCAGCCAATCCAAATCAAGGTCGTCTGTATCAGAGCGTCCCTTATTTGCGTCAGGCGAGGCATCAGAGTCGTCTAGCCATGACAGTTCACCTGTTAAGCCAGATTCTGAAGACGATGAAGAATCGTCATCATCCCCTAACCAATCAAAATCATCATCTTGTTTATCGAAATCGTCGCTCATAAATCGTCACTCTATCCGCGATAAGAACGGTCTTGACCAACCAATACACGTATCCCGGTGACAACTGTCGCCAACGCAATACCTAATAAAATGCCCCGTGCCCCACCGCTAACAGGCACAGTCATCAACCACTGACTTACATCTCGTATGGGGTTAATACTTGCCAAAGGCAATGTTCCCAATAAGACAATCAACATGACTATAACAAATAACACACTCCAGCGATTCGGACGAACTTTTAGTATCCGCGCCCCGCCATACACCAGTGATAAAAATATCAAGCCAGCTAAAGACGATTCAATTGGGACTTGTACCGCTTCGAGCAGGATTGTGTCGCCATTACTTGTAGCATAATAGGCTATCGTCCCACCAAAACTCAGCAAGAGAACCAGACTATATAATGCACCACGTCCTAATCGTCCAACATGCACACGGAGTAAGTTAAATATCCCAATAAAAATTGTGATTGCAACCGTAATCGTTACCAAGCGGACAAATATCGTCGCAGGTAAACCGATTAAACCCGCTAATGTGTCTGCTCCGTCACCAAATCCCTCATATAGCTCAGGATTGTTGCCAAGTAGTAGGCTAAACAGGGTTAATAAACCGACTGCAAGCGCAATCAGTGATGTAAATGCCGCACCAAAACGTTGCCCCCTGCTCATGCGCTATCTCCTCGTGTTTACGAATAAACCAATAAAAAATAATGCAAAAATCCCAGCCAGTACAGCATTCTGTAGGAGTGATTCAACACCTAATTGCTGTAGAACACTCAGCATAATCAGTTCAAATAATCCTAGAATGAGTAAGCCACGCCACAAATCGACAACCACTGTTTCAGCTTTATCCGCTGGGGCATCTGACATGTATGCAGGGGCAGCAAAAAGTTCTTCACCAATCAAATAATTATCAGCAAGGGCGAAAGCAATTGCTTGACCCTCTAATTGGTCGCTGACGGCTAGTGTCTCTTGACGCTGGTGATTTGCCGCATCAAGGATTAGGGCTAACTCAGGACCAAAGCTCCCTGCCAAAATGTGAGCCGCTGGATTTTCCACCTTCATCATGCCTGTCAGAGCAGCAGCAAACGCAATCGAACGTTGCCCTGATGGATACCACCGTGCTTTTGATGATTGATAACGGTCACTATGATTTGTCGATTGATAGGCGCGTCTGAGGGTATCTTGACCCAGTGGAATTGCGGCTGTTGAGGTTGTACTAATAATTGGAGAGACATCACCTATCGTTGCTTCTTGAATGACATAATAGAAGAACTCTGCACCTGCTAATGCAACAATCGTTGAATTAGCACCAACCCCTGCGCCCCCGATGGATAGGTGTAAAGGTCGATTGGCTTCAATAGATTGCCCGACCCATAGTGGAATTTTATCAAACCCAGTAATCGGACGTAAAGCAGAGCTTTTACGACGTGCTTGGAATACACGCGCGGTAAAAACCAGAAAAATGGTGATGATTACAAATATGAGACTAAAGACCTGTAGCGTTGTGTTCGCCACTATTCATACTCCCCTGTGTCATCAGACAAGCGTTGCCGTAAATGGTCAATACCATCGGGTGTTTCTAGCATCTCCGCCAGATGTTGTATAGCGGATGTCCCACCCCATAAATTAGATAAAGGTTGTGCAACCCACAATCCCTGTGCAAGAATCGGCGCAATCGGTTCAACAACATCCAAAAACACCAATAGCCACTGGTTATACCCTTTTTGTTTGGCTTTTGCTAGCCAGTCTAATGATTGTGATTGCTTATCCATAGGGGGAGTATAACACAGGGGACAAAAGCACGAAACTGATACAGGACTTTTTTCCCGTTTCAATTGCGTATGATTTGACGATTTCACGCCGATTGCCCTACGTTGGTCGTTTTCTGACGGCTTGACCGTTAAAATGAGGCAACTATTTCATATTTGTGATCATGAAGGGGAACTCATGCGTGTTAGTCGGTGGATGATAATCATTTCGATACTCAATTGTATGATTATAAGTCAGGCACAAGATTGGACGGTCTGGCTGTATCATCCTGATGATGGCTTACTCTTACATCTCGATAATAGCGGTGACATCCTCGAAACACGCTCAATTGCACAAGATGAAGGCTATCAGCGACCCCATACGATTGTTTTCTCAGATGACCAAACTTTGATGGCAACCCTCACCCAATCCGATAACTCATTCCGTCAACGCCTTACACTTATAGAGGTAGATAGCCGTGAGAGCCTCTTTGTTTATGACTTACCCACCCCCAATAACATCACTTTAAATCGCGATGATAAACTCTTTTTGTCCGAAAATGCTTTTAGTCCCGATAGTCGCCAATTGGCATTTGTCAGTTTTTTGGGTGGCATCGGCTGGACAATCCATATTGTTGATATACAAAATAGCGAGATAAGCCACAGCCTAGCGTATAATCATCCACAAGTTATGGCTCAACCTTATTTATCGTCAGCCGATATACCTCAGGTCGCAGTGTTTCAAGATGATATGCTCAGTTTTTATATCTCAAATCTAGCAGGTAATCCCTCACCACAAGGACATAGCTATGCGTGGTTTCTGATTGCAGACATCGTCAGTGAGACTATCGCATTCCCGAATGCAAATTATGATACCCTCGCCACAGGGGAAGCGATTTATCCCTTACCCAATAAACGATTCTCATCAGATAACCCACCGATAGACCCGACACGTTTACAACATAATGTGATATACGTTTATCAAACAGGTGAACAATCACGCTATCCTTCATTTGTCCGTCCAAAGCTTGACCTTTTACGCACATGGTTCATACAATCTGGGGAACGCATTCTCATTGAAGCATGGGAAGATGAAATCCGCACCCGTTGGCTCATCTATGATAGGAACGGAACAGAAATTCGCAATCTCCCCAAAGCAGGCTATGATATTAGTCCAACACCTGATGGCTTCCTCTATTTAACCGAGTTAGATGAAAAAGTCATTTTGGTGAATGTTGATACCCGTATACTGGAGTCCGCAGGGGAAACTGTTTGGGTTGATGAAGGTACATGGCAAATCGTCAGTGTCACTGCATCATTGAGTAATAATTTATTACCCTTTGCTCAACTCGAAAAAGCCGAAACTCCTCCTCCACTCACCACCGATGGGTCACCAACGCCATTCCCAACACCACTACCACTGGTCTATGTGGGACATGAAATGCAAATTCAAGTTGCCGACGATGGCTACATCAATTTACGCGATGCCCCCTCAACCGATGGCAATGTCGAAGCCTTATTAGAAAATGGCATTTATGTTGATATTATCGAAGGTCCTATTGATACAGGGATTTACACATGGTGGAAGGTTGGCTTAAGTGGGCGTGAGGGCTGGCTAGTCGAAGAAGTCAACGATACACAAATCCTCATTCCGCGCCGTCCAATTATCGAAGAGAGTGATTAGGAGTTTAGTATGGAATTCATTCTTGAAGCTCTTATCTTGCTGGTTCCAGCGATGCTATTGAATCTAATCTTGGCATCTCAATCACTAGCCCATTTCGTTGCAAGTCAGCAGCTTAATGAACATGATATAGCAATGCTAATTAAAAAAATCAAGCCAAAGATATTACAAAATATCATTGGTCAAGTAGGATATAGCACACAGGATATAAATGCTTACTTGGTGAAAGCTAATACTCGATACGCGAGACAAGGTCAGCTAATAAGCATATTTCTTGTGAATCTTATTATTGTGGCACTTATATATTCAGCTTTTCAATTTGATGTACTTGAAAGGCGAATACTATTTATGATAATTGCCGTGTTTATAGGTGGTGTAGAAATCTTAGCCTTAAGATTTGGACATAATATTTAATATTAAAACTAATGGTAACAACATAATAGTATCGAACTGACAGGTTACAACCGCTATGGTGATGACGAGCAATGTGAATTCATAAAGAAATTAGCAGATATTCACAGGTCGGAGGTAAACATCACATCTGTTATGAATGTTCACTAAAGGGTTAACATGGATAATAAAGACGATAGACTGCTGGTAATTAAACGAAGGGCAAGGCTAAAGGAGTTTTCAAAATTATTAGATAACTCCGAGAGTATTAAGTTGATTTTGAATAATAGTGATGTTTTGAGTACGGCAAATAGCAAATACTATAAGACATTTAACTATGATTTTTCGCCAACAGAAACATTTTCACGAGAATCAAGTATAGAGTCGCTTCAAGAATGGGTAATATCTTGGATATATAAGATAATTGATACTTCATCAAATACATATCACTTGCATCTGGAAGATTTTGGCGAACTTGATTGGGTTCAATTGGAAATATATAAACCAAGCAAATGGTTGCAAAGTTTGTGGCATCAGTTAACCAATCATTCATTCTGCCTTGTAAATACTCGTACTAAGCAACTTGTTGTGATTTCCGAAGAAGAACATAGTTTCAGTATATTTTATATTGAAATGTAACAGTCGTCTAAAATATCTTGCAAAATACTGAAATTGAAGTTGGGGATACCGTCACTGCCTACGATGAAGAAACGGGGGAAGTCGATGAATACGAAGCGCATCGGCTGACCAAGTTCGCAAATTGGTTTAACGAGACCATATAGTCACCTTTTCACAGTTATTTTATGCTAGGCTTCTAACACAGCGAGGTGACCTTATTTTAGCTATGGGGTCATCCGCACAAAAAAGGGAGTCCCTGTGCGAATGCGGAAATCATACAATATCCAACGCAATCTCTTACATAGCAAGGGATTCATATCCGCACTCACCTGCAAATCGTCCGCGCAATCTCGGCAATCGTGCAAATGTACCTTAAAAAACATGAGTTTAGAGACTACAAAAACAGAACATAACAAAATATTAAGCAAACTAAACACACAAATGTCTAGAAATATGCCATAATAATTCAACAATGTCACAAAATAAATTACCCATGTGCATTATTAAAGGTAACGGGCGTATGTCTATCAAGCAGTTTGAACAGATTAAAGCACAAATTCAACAAGCCGATACACCGACAGAAGCATCTCAAACACTAAGTAAATGGTTAAATGAGCATCTCGGTTGGGCGACTGTTGTCTTGCGAAATGGAGACTGCACCAGTGAGGATGTGCCTGAACAATGGCAACCGCTTGTCACTTGGTTACAAACCCCCACGCGCTGGGTACATTGGACAGAGTCACATACCATTGATGAAGATAATCCACTTGACACCTTGAAGCTAGACCGCCCTTGCCTACTCATTCCCTTACAATATGGGGGTGCTACCTATGGGGTGAGCGTCTTGGCAAATGGTACAGAAAATGACATATCCGCCTATCTTTTATCAAATCTGCTTGCAGGACATCTCCACAGTTTATCCCTGCCATCATTAGCATCGGATAGGATAACAACCTTACTGCAAGGTATGTTAGATATTATTCACAACACCAACCTAAGTGCTGAGGATATTCAACAGCAGATTATTAAACGGATCTCAGAAGCCTTTCAATCCGTTACTGTGCGTCTATATTTACTCAGTTATACGGAGACCTACCTGAATTATGTCGGGCAATTCCCAGACCATGACAAACCTGACGAAACCACCTTGTCATATCTACCTGATACATGGGTATGGAATATGCTCAATAATTTAAGTGGGCAATATTTTGAAGCACGACCTGATAATGAAAAATATGATGGTCTCATATGGCAAGAAAATACTGCCGAACAATTATTAATTCCCCTGCATATGGGACGTGAAGTATTAGGCATCCTGCAATTTGAGAGTCAACTCCCCAATCAATTCACAGATACCATACAAGGTCAGGTTCATCAAATTGCCCAACAGTTGTCCCTATACATCTATCATTATCGTTTGATAGGCGAGGTCAATGCACGGGTACAAGATATGGCAGTCATGACCGAGGTGAGCCTACTTGTCAATACCACCTATGATATTGATAATTTAGGGGCAAAGGTTTATCAAGCGGTACAACAAGCCCATACACCTGATTTATTTGAATTCGTTATCTATGATAATGATACAAAAGTCCTCACAATTCATATCTATCAGGATGGGCAACGGATTAACCAACAAGTTGTAATGATGAGCGATGATTTAATCTCGATGATTGTCCAAACGGAGTCCCCTGTTTTTTGGCGTGATGAAAAAGAACGCGAGGATGCGAAGGCATTTTTCCCAATTCCAGATGAGATGCCTGCTTCTTATTTGGGATTACCCTTGTTAACAAAAGAACGGGTCGTTGGGGTGATGTGTTTATCCACAGATAGACCCAATGCTTATAATGAGAATGATCTGCAAATGATGTTGACACTTGCAAATAGTGCCGCCTTTGCTGTAGAAAAAAATCGCCTCCTCAACAATACAAAAGAACGCCTACGTGAGCTATCTGTTATTAATGAAATTAGCCATATTCTGAATCAAAACTTTGGTCAAGAAGATATGTGGCAATCTTTAATCCCACAATTAGCGGAGTTATTTGACGCATCACGCATGATCATCGGCATCTATAAACGGGGTACAGGCATACTCGATATGAAATTACGCGTTGAGTATGGGATTGAAGCACCCATTATGCAACAACGTCCTGACCCTCTATCACAAATGGTTATGCAAAATGGGATTTCTCTATTCTTCCCAGACTTGCAAAATGAAGGTGAACGACTGGAATCCTTGGGGATTCGTGCTTATGAATTCCAGACCAGCGATGTTTATTGCTGGATAGGGACACCCCTCAAAAGCCGTAATAATGAAACCATCGGTCTAATCTCTTTACAGCACGATTATGCGTACGCGTTTAATGACAATACACTCTCTCTCTTAGCGACCGTCTCAGCCCAAATATCAATGGCATTGGATAACGCGCGCTTACTAGAAGCCGAGCAGGAAAGACGTAAGTTAGCCGATAGCCTGATGGATATTACACGAGCCGTAAGCTCCACCTTAGAATTGAATGATGTTGTAACACGCGTGATTGAACGATTGGTGCGCCTACTCCAAGCTGATGTTGTCTGTATTATGATGCCCCCAGAAAATGTAACGGCAGGTGATGCAATGGTTGTCCGTGAGATATTTGGGTTAACAGATATTTATCGCGGTTATGTGTTTGAGTTGGATAGCGAAAATCCAATTCTGGAAATTTACCGCACACAGCAACCTCGTATCATCAACCATGTTACACAGCATCCCAATTGGGTACACCAAGAACCCTTTCCAACACAGGATGGCAATCATTCTTGGTTGGGTGTTCCGATGGTATATCAAGGGCAAGTGACGGGGATTATTACATTAGATAAATTTGAACCCGACTCCTACTCAGAAAATGATGCCAAAGCCATTTTTGCACTCGCCCGCCAAGCTGCCGTTGCTATCGAAAATGCAAATTTACATACCCAAGTTGAAGAAAATTTGCGCGGTTTACGCAAACGTGCCCATCGTCTAGCATCGATGCACAGGATGGCTACCCTCATCTCATCCACACTCGACAAAAATGAAATTCTAAATTCATGTGTGGAATTGCTTGTCGAGCTATTTCATGCAGACCATAGTGCAATTGTTATTATCAATCACAATAATGGCAATGCGTATGTCCGTGCAGAACATCCACATACGCCAGCATTAGGACAAGTCATTTTTAGACAAAGCTCCGATAGTTATGAGGTCGTTAATCGTCTTATTATGGGCAATAATGTCCTCATGTTTGAAACCGACAATATAGCGCACGTCTTTAGCGACCCTTCTACACAAGATGTATTTGAAAAATTTGGTAGTGTTCAGGGGATGCTCCTTCCCTTAATCGCACAAGAACAGATTATTGGGGTCATCATCGTCGATAGTCAACAATATGAACACAGGTTTAGCGATGGTGATGAAGATACACTTGTGACACTGGCATCTCAGATAGCAATGGCAATCCACAACACGGACTTATATGAACAAGCCCTAGAAGCAAATCGATTAAAAAGTGAATTTCTGGCAAATGTCAGCCACGAGTTAAGAACCCCACTCAATGCAATCATTGGATATAGCGAATTATTATTGACAGGTATCTATGGGGAATTGACAGAAAAACAATCTGACCGTTTAGACCGTGTTTATTCAGGCGGTAAACACCTACTCGAACTCATCAATGAAGTTCTTGATTTATCCAAAATTGAATCAGGTCGTATGGACTTGGAAATTATGCCTGTACAAGTCAAACACCTCATCGCCGAATCTACAATTGAAGCGCGTGAACATGCACCCACCAAGGGCTTACAAGTCATACTCGATATTGATGAAACCCTACCACCTGTCAGGTTAGACCCCACACGTTTACGACAAGTCATATCCAATCTGGTTAGCAATGCGGTCAAATTTACGGCAGAGGGAAGTGTTGTTGTCATGGCGAACATGGTGACGGTAGAGGGCGGTATGAGTTCACCGAAAGTCTATCCACCACCGTCGATACTCTTATCTGATGGTCAATGGTTGCAAATAGCTGTAGAAGATTCAGGGATTGGGATTGCACCAGAGAATCACGAGACAATTTTTGAAGCATTCCGCCAAGTTGATGGATCATCTATCCGTGAATTTGAGGGGACTGGATTAGGTCTAGCGATTACACGGCGTTTAACTGAATTGCATAATGGTTTTGTTTGGGTCGAAAGTGAACTGGGTGTGGGTAGTATTTTCCGTTGCCTAATCCCAATAACAGATAACACATCCGACGATTCCGAAACAGAGGATTTTCCTACTATGCTTATGTAGGCAAGGTTATTTTGAAGCTAAATCATTTCAGCTTCCACGGAATACCAGCAACCAATAAAGAAACCTCATCGGCACGGCTTGCAATCCGTTGATTGGCACGTCCCAGCATATCACGGAAGAAACGCCCTAATTTGGAGGGTGGCACAACCCCCATCCCCACTTCATTACTGACCATTATCCATATCGCAGAGGATTGGTCATAGACATCAAGCAAAGCATCAATTTGTTGGAGTGTCGCCTCATTCGCCTCAGTTTGTGTGGCAGTTTCAGGTAAATCCAACAATATATTCGAGACCAAAAATGTGATGCAATCTAATAAAATTGTGTCATAGTCACCAGAATAATCTGCGATATGTTGATAGGTCTGATAAGGTGCTTCGATAGTATTCCAATGGTCGGGGCGGTCTGATTGATGATGAGCGACGCGTTCACGCATATCATCGTCAAAGGCTTGAGCAGTCGCTACATAGAGTACATTCTTGCTATTTTCCTTTGCCCATGTTTCGGCGGTATAACTTTTACCACTGCGCGCCCCACCCAATAAAAACATCAGATGCTTAGCCATAACTTGCTCCAATCACAAGTAAGCACAGTAACTCAGTTAATTCACAGATAGCACCATATACATCACCTGTAATGCCACCACCGAGGCGCGAACTTGCCCACTTGCCAAATAACCAAACAAAACAAAATACCGTAATCAACAATATCGCTTTATCAAAGTAAATCATAATCACTAGCGTGGTCAGGGTTGCAAGCATAATTTGTGACGTGCCAAATCCATCACGGAAGAAGCTACCTAAGCCTGATTTACGCGCATAAGGGAAACTATAGACAGCCAGCACCATTGCCCAACGCCCTATTACAGGAGGCAAAATCAATAGTTCAACATGGATAGACCCAATGGCTAACCATTTGACCAATAGTAACAGAATCAAGCCAATGACTGCCCATGAGCCTGTGCGCGGGTCTTTCATAATTTCTAATCTGCGTTTAGGGTCAACGGTTGCCAGCAAACCATCACAACTATCACTGAATCCATCGAGGTGTAACCCACCTGTGAGAACAACCCACATCAACAAAACCAAAGCAGAGGTTAGAGATTTATCAAAAGGAGATACACTGGCAATCGCAATTAAGCAGAGACCGATTAGTAAACCAACCAGCGGATACCAAGCAAATGACCAGCCAGCCTTACGCCCCTCAGCAAACCCTAGCGGAACGATTGTCAAAAATGAAATCGCTGAGCGTATATCATCCCACATCGAGTGTCGCCATTTCGTTGAGCGTCCGCATTGCAGATTCAATCAGAGGATAAGCCAATAATGCGCCAGTCCCTTCACCTAAGCGTAAATCCAGATTAAGCAGAGGGTCGAGTCCTAAATAATCTAGTGCAACACGATGCCCTTGCTCCACACTCAGATGACCTGCAATCAAATAATTAACCACATCGGGGTTCATTTGATGAGCAATCAATGCACCTGCTGTACAAATAAGACCATCCAATACAACAGGAATCCGCTGGCTGGCACAATGGAGTATCGCCCCAGCAATTGCACCTATTTCATATCCGCCTATTTTCATCAATGTCTCTTTATCAGCAGGTTGATGCAAGTCGAGTGCTTTTTGAATTAACCCGACTTTGCGTTGATAGGTCTCGTCATCAATCCCTGAGCCGTGACCCGTGACTGTTTCAACCGACTCACCCGTAATCGCAGCAATAATTGCACTCGCAGATGAGGTATTACCGATACCCATTTCCCCCAAAAAGACAATGTCGAGTCCACGCTTTTGCTCATTTTTGACGACATCCATCCCCAGTTGAATCGCTCTTTCGGCTTGTTGAGCAGTCATGGCGGTTGTCTCGGTAAAGTCGTTTGTACCATTTGCAATTTTATGTTGGACAAAGGTCGGTGTGAACATCTCTTTGCCAATTGGGGGTGTTAATCCGCGCGGACGTAATTTGAACTTAAAGTCTACCCCTGCATCAATCACAATCACTCGCGCGCCCATCTGACGGCTGATGCTATTCACTGCGGCATGTCCCTCTACAAATTTATCGACCATATAAGCAGTGACAGATGATGGCACACTACTGACCTGATGTGCCATGATGCCATGATCACCTGCAAAAACCAATGTCGCTCGCTTCCCAGGGAACCAGTCTGTTCGTCCTGCCATCCCCGATAAACGAATAGATAGTGTTTCTAATTTACCCAGTGCGCCCTTCGGTTTTACGAGGGTATCTTGCTTGGCTTGTGCATCTTGCATTGCATTTTCATCAAGGGATGGAATCTGTAGCATAGTTTTCAAATTAGGTTACTCCAGCATGATTTTGATTTTTAATGTGAACAGCTTAGCGGAAATGTAAAGCAAGGCAAAGGGATAGTCCTATTATCCTACTTTCAATTTAAGCATATTGAGCATAATCAGGTACAATAAGACATATTGTTATTAACACGACTACCAGATGGAGACTTATAGATATGCAAACCCGTCGTGTCACCCATACACTTATTCTCAGTGTTTTACTATTTATGGTTGCGACCTTGAGTTTATGGCTTGTTATCCCAACCACTGCTCAAACAGCAACACCCGTTGTGATTACCAATACACCTGCTGCTACTTCCACCCCTTCGATTTCATCAACTTTGGTCGTCGGCACACAAACAACAGCAACAATCATTAATCCCTGCGATAATCCCTTACAGATTAGCGTCGGCGCAGTTGCCTACCTACGTCCGGGGACAACTGTCCGCTATCAAGCAACAGATTCTAGTGCATGGATGGGCTACAATGAGGAAAGCGTAACCGTCAACATCATTGATGGACCTGTCTGTAACGAAAATCGGATTTGGTGGCGTGTAGATGGCTTAGGCTTAGAAAACCCAGGCTGGGTCAAAGAGTTTGTACCTGATATTGGCTACTTTGTGATTCCAGCAGAGGGTGAATTACCAACACCTTGTAGTGCCGAAACAACCCTTGCAATCGGTCGTCCTGCCGAAGTCTATTTAAACACCCGTATCCGCTCTGCACCTGGAACAGACGCATTTACACAAACCGTCGTTAGTGCAGGTGAATCAGTGCTTGTACTAGATGGACCTGAGTGTGCCAATGGATGGCGATGGTGGTTTGTTCAAGCCACAGTCCTAGATATTGTCTATCAAGGTTGGATGGCAGAGACATTCTACGAGCGCACCTTACTGTCTGATGGCGAAGATGTCGATGATGAGAGCTTCTGTGGTACACCTCTACCTCTTGCAATCGGACAACGTGGTTTTGTTGATTATGGAGCAGGACCGCCGAAGTATCTACGTGATGCACCCGGTACAACAGGCACACCTATGTTTTCCTTAGTACGCAATGTTCCCTTTGTGATTGTCGATGGACCTGTCTGTCGTGGCGAACTCAATTGGTTTAAAATCCGTGTACTCGCAAGTAGCGAGGTTGTGGGCTGGATGGCAGAAGGGTCATCGGGTATTGGTTATTGGATGCGTGCGCTTGATCCATTCGAGTATGGATATGAGTTACCCTTGCCACCAACAGCCTTATCAAACCCATAAGTCTATAAAGTAAAAATTGTAATATCGTAGGGGCGTTGCCATGTCTGCGCCCGCGGTTGAACCCATGTGTTCAACTCTAAAATTCTAAAAATTTATCGGCATTTATCATAAGCACTATAAGAAAAAGTAGGAAAAGCATACATGGGAATTACAGCAAAAGTCACATCGAATTGTTACCGCGATGGTAAAGCAACACCTTGCCCCTTCCCCGATGAGTTTGTCATTGATGAGGTGCGTGGTCCGATGTTGACGATTAAATACATCGGCAATGAACAAAAATATAAGCGTTTTTGGGATTGGCTGAAGGAATGTTGTGAATACCCTGATATGTTGCGCGCGAATGAGTTTATCGCAAGCTGGCGCGATTTTTATACCTTTAATGATGCGCTCAAATCGATTGGGGTTGAGCATTTTCCCGTATTGATGGATCATTTACCCGATGGTGATGCACAAGGGATTACC
Source organism: uncultured Anaerolineaceae bacterium (assembly GCA_964352825.1). Classification (GTDB taxonomy): domain Bacteria; phylum Chloroflexota; class Anaerolineae; order Aggregatilineales; family Phototrophicaceae; genus UBA6055. The sequence continues at coordinate 12,604 of CAYGTY010000017.1, read as the reverse complement.
CCTGCAGAGTTATCGGCAAAAGCGCTTGAAGAAATTGCCTACTTTCAATCTTTAGATGCTGTCGATCGGTCTGCTATTTTAGTGGATACAGAACGCGGTCAAGATGTCAGCAAGGGGAGTAATGTTCTCGGTGGTGCGTTGACGATGGATCGTGTGAGTGGCTTTGACCTCGGCTTTGATGAGGATGGTTTTTTTGTCCGTGACCGTTGGGAACTCAATCGTGAGTTATTCCGTGGGATGCGCGTGGAACAAACGATTATCAATCCAGAGGAATTTTATGTCGAATATCGCAATCTGGATAATGATAAGACCTTTCGATGTAGTGCGCCTTTTGGGCAAATGATACATGGGGAAGATGGATTACCCCGCGCTTATCTCAAGGCTTTTCATGTGGACATACGCCAAGTCCCCCCATCACGCTACGCCTATATTATCGACCCTTTAATACGAGTATTTGAAGCATCTGTAGAGACTGGTAATGCAGTCCGCTGGAGTTAAGCTATGTCTACTATCATTTCACTATTACGCGGTATCAATGTCGGTGGTCACAAGAAAATCAAGATGGCTGATTTACGCGACCTATACCAAGAGTTGGGCTTTGAAAATACCAAGACCTTGCTACAGAGTGGTAATGCTGTTTTCCAGACCGACATCAACGACCTACAAGAAATCAAAACGATGATACAAGAGGGTATACAAGCACATTTTGGATTTCAGGTTGAGATTATCTTACGCACACCTGAAGATATGCAAGCGATTTTATCCGATCACCCCTTCACTGAAGAGCAAATTGCTGACCCCGGCAAAATTTCTTTTGTCTATTTAGAATCAGAACCGAGTGAGCCGTCTGTCGATGACTTGAAGTTCCATAATACAGGAGAGGAAATTATCCATGCCAAAGGGCGTGAACTCTATATTTTCTATACGGATGGTAAGGGGAAATCCAAACTTGACAATAGCCGAATAGAACGGGCGCTTGAGATTAAAGGCACGGCTCGCAACTGGAATACAACCCAAAAGATCGTCACCTTACTCGAAGACTTTGCAAACTAAGCAAACGAACTTTTATTGTTTAATCTGACTCTTTATCTGTGCATGTGCGACTTCATATAGCTTCAATAATTCCTCAGCGGATGGCAGGGTATCATCAGATTTTGCTAGGAAATGTATTCCATCAGCAATACTTGCAACTTGTCTTCCTCGAATACCCATAAATTGTAAAGCGATAGACCCTAAAAATCGATCCATAGCCGAATTCGCAACTGTCACAGTCCATCCGGGATGGGTCGCTTCATTCTTACGTTGACCAAAAATTCGCCGAATATCTTGAATACCAACTTCATTCTTGGTCACATCTGTTGGGTCAGTAATTACGTGAACTAGCAACTTCGATTCTTGTGATTCTGGACTCAAAGACATTGCAAAGGATTGTTCCATCATATCTTCTGTTTCTTTAACAGTGATATGACCATAATTATAGATATAAAGAACTTAATTGGGGACTAGCCATTCCATATGATAATTCTCTCTATTATTTAACACAAACAGATCGTAATCTATCTTATATTGTAAATCCTCGTTTGCGATAAATCGTCTATGTCAGAGTAACGATGTATTAAATTCAGGTTTATTTTAAGTTTGCAATCAACAAAAGAACCCCTCTTCAAATCAAGGAAGAAGGGCTTTATCGAAAATGTGAGACAGATAATATCATAAGTGAAAAATTAACGTATTATCAATTATCCAGCATAACTCCAGCCAATATCGGGCAACGATAGAACCTCACTGGCTTCTCCCTCTTTCATGACATCAGCCGAAATCGCCTCACCAACGACAATATCATGGTCACCGCCCACATCAATAATCTGGGTCACTTTACATTCAATATAAGCTGCTGAACCTGCTAAGATGGGAACACCTGTTTCGGGTGCAGATGTATAGTCTGCTTCTGCCATCTTATCGGGGTTCTTCTCGCGCCCCTTCGTTACACCCATAATCGCATCTTTATCTTTAGCAAGGAATAAGTTTAAGCCAAAGACTTCACCCTCTTTAACCAGACCATGTGAATAAGCTGTTTTCGAAAGACCAACAGCCACCAAACGCGGTGTATAGGACATCTGCGATACCCAATTCACAACCATGGCATTTACTTCGTCCCCATTTTTGCTTGTAAACGCATAAAATCCATAAGGCATCATCCGCAAAGCATCTTTAATTTTATCATCTGACATAAGAATTCTCCTTTAACTCAATAAACCTATAAGGAAACTATACCCTGCGAAGATAACAAGAAGATGAAAAAGGTTAATAAAATCTATTATTTTCAGAAAAAATCGAATTGAATCTATTGTCATACTGATAAGGTCATCTTATTTAGTATCGATAAAGTAAAGTTTATCACTTGATTTAGTGACATCTGATAGCCGCCTATCATAAGCCATTTGGAAGAGAGGGTTTGCGTCGCGTTTTTCCAATAATATCGGCACATATTGATTATAATATTGAACTTGATTGGGATAGATACGTTGTCCAGCAAGTATTTCACGAGCCGTTGCCGCCCCTAGCAAAGTTATTGAAGATTCAAAATTACCAAATTCATAAAGCAACCAAATTGATGTCCATAATAAATGATGTAGCTCAAATCCAAATTGAATCTTCTGTGCAGTCTGCATCGATTTGATAATACGCTCACAGACAACAAACAGATATAGGTGATAATATCATGCTCAATTTTGGTGAGAAGAATGGGCAATAGCTGTGTCTAGCTAGCAGTCTTGAATGATGGCATATTACCAGAAGAGGCGATACACCGTGTCGAGGTTTAAATTAATTTCTATTTATCGATATTCTCTATAGTGAGCTTATCAAGCGCAAAGTCGATGGCTTCATCAAATGTAAGTGCATAGCCCTGCTGATAGAGTTCACGGTAATTTGCATATTGGTCATGGTGATCTTGTAAGTTCTGAATCGGGTCAGCCAGCATTTTGTTTTGTAAAGGATATATCTCTTGCCCTGTGAGTTGTTCTTGCGCCCTCACTGCACCAAATAAGAGCATCGCATCGTCAAGCTGATTCAGATGATAAAGCAAAGCAACCGCCATCCATAATAAATCATGTAGCTGAAAAACAAAGTGTAGGTCGCGACTAATGCGAAGGCTTTCAAGGAATCGTTCACGCGATATGGAATATAAACCTTGTCGTAAAGCAATTTCTCCTAAACACCCCACTGCAATAGCAATCCGTCGTCGTTCTCCTGTTTTTAGAGCCACTTGATAACACTCTTCAAAGACATTTACTGCTTCGCCGTATGCTTCGACATCAACCAGAATCAAGCCCCTTACATTTAGCATCATTGCCAAGCCCGATAAATTCCAATTCTCACGCATCATATCAACCGCTTGTTGGTCAACCTTTGCCCGTTCTACCATTGATAAGCCAATACCAATGCCCGTAAATGTATAACTCCAAGCCATACCATCGCGATTGTCGAGGGATTGATACAGTGAGAACGCCTTTCGTCCACAGTTCCCTGCAAATTCAAAATCACCTTTAAAATATGCCCCATACGCAGTGGATAACCACAGGTCAGCACGCACATCATTAGGTAAGTCATGGATATAGACCAAAGCCTGTTCAATCCAATGCCATCGCTCTCGATGTAAGCCCTGATACCACCAATAGTCGCGCAATGCAATCACAATACGACAACCTATTTCAGGTGCTTCACCTGACAAAGCCCATGTCATTGCAACACGGAGGTTACCATATTCAATTGCGAGTTTCTTAAACCAATATTCTTGATTGGCTTGTCGTAGTTCGGGTGCAGCACGTTCCACCAAGTCCATATAATAATTTGCATGATTTCGCTGCAAGAGTAAATGTTCTTGTCGGAAAATTAACTGTTCTTGGGCATAAGCGGATAGAGTTTCGAGCAGAATAAAACGTGGGTCGCCTAATCCATCTTCTATTTGTTGTATCATGCTTTTATCTAAAAGAGACAGAAGCCCCTCATCCATATCCAGTATCAAGTCAGCCATACAAATAGCCTCAATTGCTTCGAGCGACCGACCATCGCTAAAGATACTCAAGCGTGAAAATAGAATTTGTTCCTCATCACTTAAATGCTCATAGCTCCAGCCAATTGTTTTATTGAGGGTGCGATGACGTTCAGGTATATCCCGTAGCGAACTGGCAGGAACAACCAGTTGGTCAACGATACGTGACCGTAATTTTTGTGGTGTCAATAACTTAACATGAGCAGCCAACAATTCGATAGCTAAAGGTAATCCATCAACCCGTTCACAAATAAACTGAATATCATTTTGATTTTGTTCTGTCAGTTGAAATGATGGCTTAAGCAATTGCGCCCGCTCTACAAATAGTGCCACAGCTTCGGGTATCTCGTCGGAGTCCGCTTGGATACTCAATGGCGGTACAGGATAGGCTTGTTCACCTGATAAACTCAGGATTTCTCGGCTCGTAACCAAGATGCAGAGATTTGGATTCATCGTCAGCAGATGATGAATAAAAGGTGCGCCCTCTATCAAATGTTCAAAATTATCCAGAATTAATAAGATTTGACGATTCGCGATAATCCGACTCACGATTTGTAATGTATCTTCACTATCCGATTCAGCAACAGCCAAAACCTCTGCAATTGCATTTGGAATGTCTTGACTATCTCGTATCTTGAATAAATCGACAAAATAAATACCATCAGAGAATAAATCCATCACCTGATAAGCCGTTTCAATAGATAAGCGAGTCTTACCTGTTCCACCTGTTCCAACTAGGGTGATTAGCCGATGCTCTTGGAGCAAATCAGCAATCGCTTGTAGATGGGATTGACGACCAATAAAGGTATTAAGTGGGCGAGGTAGATTGTGCACCGACGAAACGATTGTTGGTGAAGAAACAACAGGTGCATCCAAAATTCCAAGTTCAGTAGCTTGTGCAACTGCTTCTTTACGGCTGGAGACATAGAGCTTGGCATATATCTGCTTGGCATACCAACGGACAGTTTCTACACCAATCCCAAGCTCTTCGCTGATTTCGCGGTTGGTGTGATGGTCTGCCATTAATTTTAGAATTTCAATTTCACGTTCTTTGATTCGCTGAGGCATATCTAAATTAAATCATTTATAAATACTGATGAGTATAGTGCGAGTGAGTTCACATATCGTAATCTATTATACTGTACATGAGTCCTATTTTTCAAAAACAATAAAAGCCAAATTTATCTTCTAACTTAATATCAGTATATTCATTCCAATCTCAAACACTAAATCTATTTATAATTATTATAACTGAATTATGTCCACCCGTTGTGGGTGATGACGCATTCTTCCTCATCATCTATTCTATAAATAAGAATACTCGACAAAATATGAGAAAGTGAGATCATCCATGATGCGAATACCGCGCAAGGCAAAGCCAAAAAAATCGGTAAAAGTTTCCTCACTTTCAAATCCCTCACAAAGCGCAATGGGGTCTCGTGATGCAAAAGTTGAGCGTATCCTCTATCTTCAACGTACAATCGGCAATCAAGCCGTTATTCAAATGATGAGGGAAGACACGACACAATCAATTGACTCATCATCAGAAGGTATCCAACGTGATACAAGTGATGAAGGCAAGAGTGGCAAGAAGACCTTGACTAAAAAAGCTCAAAAACACAGTGACAAAATTTCTGAGTTAAAGACAGCTATCAAAGATAATGATATTGAGGTGGCTGCGAGCAAATTACTTTACCTAGAAGATAATGCAAGCTATCTATTTACAGATTTACCGATGAAGAAGCTAATCATTCGGGCATTTTACAAAGGTAAAGCTAAAACCATGTCACAAAAAACTGACTACCTAAGGATGATTCCAATTCTTTCATCCAATCGTAGGAAATTTAAAGCGATGGTTAAAAAGTATGGGGATCGTCCGGGAGCAGGTTATGAAACTGCCTATCAAGTTCGAGCAATCAAAGCAGGAAAAGGGACAGGTCATCAAATCGCAGAAAGACTAAGACAAGAATTCTCTGGAAGTTAGTCATAAATCTAAGTTTAGTATAATCACACTATATTAGGAAACTTCAATCAAGCGTTGCCCACGCTTAACAATATCCGATGTCTCAACAAACACGCCATTGACTGTGCCGTCTGTAGGGGCAGTCACACGAATTTCCATTTTCATCGCTTCGAGGATCATCAAGGTTTGCCCTGCTGTGACAACATCCCCTTCGCTGACCAAAACATCGACCACTTGCCCTGGCATCTGTGCGGTTAAATCCCCTGCTGAGCCTGATTGTTTACGTCGTTGACTGCGTTCATCAATGGCAGAGAGCGTAACTGTATTGCCCTTCACATAGACATAACGTAAGTCACCCTCACTCGCGACATAAGCCAGAATCCGCTGATTGCCAATACGGAAAAGCCATGCGCCATCAATTTGTTGCTGAGCCGAGAATTCAATTTCACGCTCCCCAATCGTAGCTTTAAAACGATGTACGTCGATTTGTGTTAAAACAAGGCTATGGGTTTCGTTTTGATACTCATATTGAAATTGCATAGGTATCCTATCGTATACGGAAGCTATCAGAGCGATTCCACGGGCTATATCTATCACGGTCAGATGCGCCATCACTGGTCACAACTGTTTTTGACTGTTCCTTTAAATCATGCAAAGCAGATACAATCAACGCAATATCATCGACTTCAGGGGCATCAGGTAATAACTCCGCAAGATGGTCATCAATATAACGAGTATGAATCTCACCATCCCGAAAAACAGAATGGTCAACTAGAGCAATTAGAAAATCAAGATTGGTGGTTGTCCCTAAAATCACAGTCTCACGCAGGGCTTTTAACATGCGCTGGATTGCCATATCGCGGTTTTGGTCATGCACAATCAGCTTTGCAATCATCGGATCATAGTGAATCGTAATCTCATCACCACTTTGGATTCCCGAATCAACCCGTATGCCATTGCCTGCTGGTGGGATAAAGTTTTGAACTGTGCCAATCGCAGGCAAAAACTGGTTATGTGGGTCTTCTGCATAAATCCGACATTCAATCGCATGTCCAGTTTGTTGAATGTCAGACTGTGTAAAGGGTAATGCCTCACCGCTCGCAATTTGGAATTGGAGTTTCACAAGGTCAAGCCCTGTCACCATCTCTGTTACAGGATGCTCGACTTGTAGCCGTGTATTCATCTCCAAGAAATAATAATCACCATCGGAAGTTGCAATAAATTCAACTGTTCCAGCATTACTATATCCAACAGCTTGTGCCGCCGCGACAGCCGATGCGCCCATTTGTTGGCGGATGTCCTCACTAATCAGTGGGGATGGTGATTCTTCAATAATCTTCTGATGACGACGCTGAGTACTACACTCACGCTCAAATAAATGAACCGTATTGCCTTGTGTGTCTGCCAATACTTGGATTTCAATATGTCGACCATTTTCAATATACTTCTCTAAGAAAACCAGTGCATTACCAAAGGCTTGTTGCGCCTCACGTTGAGCTGATTGGATACTCTCCAGCAAATCATTAGAGTTTTGAACAATACGAATACCCTTACCGCCACCACCACCACTGGCTTTCACCATAATCGGATAACCAATGCGCTCGGCTGCAGTTTCCCAGTCTACATTATGTACAGTCTCTGACTGAAACCCAGGGACAACAGGAACACCTGCATCTTGCATTAAAGTGCGGGCGGTTGTCTTAACACCCATTTGTCGAATTGCGTCAGGTGGAGGACCGACCCACACCAAGCCATCATCAATGACTGCTTGAGCAAAAACAGCAGATTCTGATAAAAACCCGTACCCCGGATGAACACAATCACAATCATGTTCAAGCGCAACCTGTATCAACGTCTCGATATTGAGGTAACTGGCTGATGGACTCGGCGCGCCAATCCAGATGACTTCATCAGCGAGCTGTGTATGACGGGCGTTATCATCGGCAGAAGAATAGACAGCAAGGGTCTGAATACCTAACTCTTGGCAAGCCCGAATAATCCGTACAGCAATTTCACCACGATTTGCGATAAGGCATTTTTTCAGCATCAGCATCCTATCTACTTGCAGTTGAATTTATCTATTCAGATTCATCCATCTGTATTCTATCACGCACAATCTCAAAGGCGTGTTCAATATTATTCGTGACTGTCCAACAGAACATTTGAAGTTTATTTACTACAATCTCATTCTGATGGAACTGAACGAGCGAGGACGAGCCAATAATGACAATGCGGTGTGAAGGATCGCTCATCTTACCTGAATTCTTTTTCAGAGCATCTTGAATTGTGCCATATAAGTTTTTATAGCTGTTTTTATGTCCTGATAAATCGAGAATAATATATGCAAAATCGCCAATTTCTCGCAGTAGTTGGGCAATCTTCTGACCTTCAATTGTTGCCTCATCTATCGTACTATCTATTCGACGATAGGTAATGAGAATAATTGGCTCGTCAGTCAGTTGCTTGACTGTAAAAGCCATGTTATTTGTCCTTATTACTTCACTTATACATAATGTCCATTAACAAATGAACAAGCTCATTATAGATTGAAACCCTAAATCCACAATAATTAGATTATTTATCAATTATACAAATTGAGTATAAAATCCCATCTTCATAGGTTCTCAGACAAACAAATTGGTTGACGCGCCTCATATTTTTTCATACAGTAAATCCGCATAGTCATTACATAAGAGGTTACAAGCTACATTGGCACATTGGTGTTAGAATAAGAATAGATTGATGACAGTCCTAAAGGGGAACAAAATGAAAAGAATTTTTGCTATCGTGTTAGTCTTAATGATGAGTGTCGTCGGCACAATTCACGCACAAGGTGAACCATTGTTGGTTGTTATGGGTGGTGAATTATATACATGGTCTGGGGATGCGTCACAAGCTGTTATCCCTTATACCAATTGTGACCCAGCAGAGCGCATCGTGTCCGATATTGCATTAAGTAGTGATGGACGTATTGCCTATTTGACTGAACCACAAGCTGTAACAACAGCTGTCCAACAATTTGGCGCACAAGGTCCATTACCCACCAATGTACGAGTCTGTGATGGAACAAGTTTATCGGCAATTGCGACACAGCCTGACAATTTCTCATTCTTCAATTCCGATGCCCCCGATGCTGCTGTCATTCGCACCACTCCAACATGGTCACCTGATGGGACAGCCTTAGCATGGACATCCTTTAATCTGCCAGCGGGTTTGATGTTCCTCAATATCTACAATGCAACGGGTGACGGCGAAACAATCTCCACACGGATTAATCTTCCACTGGATATGGGCCCCCCTGCACCCCCATTTATCACATGGGGCAATAATGGGATTTATATGTTCCATGCCACCCTTGACTCAGAAACCTTTGCTTTTGTTGAATTGGTCTTCTTGTTTGATGGATTAGGCAATTTGATGTTTGAGTCGAAACTCCCTGCAACTGACGAAACACGCTTTGTCTATGATAAGTTCATTGTCGAAGATAACGGTCAGGAATACATTGGTTTGCTCTATAGTGACCGTGTATGGGAACTTGTTAATCCAACAACAGGTGAAGCACAACCAGCCAATGGTGTGGGCGAACTCTACGACCCATCAGGCAATAGTGATATTTCACTCTTACTCAACCTCGACCAATCCCAACAATATATTTGGACAGCTAAAAACTCCAGTGGCATTATTATTGATATCAACGGAAATAATGTTGCTGTCCCTGGCGTATTCCCAACCAGTACAGAACTCTCCAGTGGCGGACAATGGGTCTTCCAGCTTTTTGATGGTTTATACTTCTGGAGCATGACAGCCAGTGGCTATATCAACGGTACAGAAGCTGTCACCAGTGGATTCTCTGCGGTTGCATGGTCAGATACCAAATGGCGCATCCATCGTGGTGTCATGCCATAAGCTCAGGATAAATCGGGGAAGGGGCAACTCTTCCCACACCAACTATCAAAGGGGCTATAGTCGATGACAGATATATTTGTTGTAGGAAGCTATGTTGAGGGTTTAACGATTCGTGTCCCTCGTGTTCCTGCACTGGGTGAAAGCCTCGTCGGCAACTCCTTTGATATGGGTCCTGGTGGTAAAGGCACAAATCAAGCGATTGCATCAGCGCGATTGGGTGCATCTGTGAATTTATTGGCGTGCATCGGGGATGACATATTCGGTGAACGCGCCTTGGAACTTTATCAGAGGGAAAACATTGAGCTTGATGCCATCCACAAAGTGCCTGAGGCATATACAGGTATCGGGTTTGTTAATGTCTTACCCTCTGGCGAAAATTGGATTACAGTCGATATGGGCGCAAACTTACACATGACACCCGATGATGTCATCAACTGCGAATCCCTGATTGCCCAAAGTAACATCCTCATGACACAATTTGAAGTCCCTGAAAACACCGTCGAGACCGCCTTAAAATTAGCAAAAAAACACAATATGATAAGCATCCTAAATCCTGCCCCTGCCCGTTCAACCAACCCAGCCCTATTTGCCAATGTCGATATATTGACACCTAATGCAACTGAAGCACGGATTTTATTGGGATTAAGCCCTGATGATAGCACCCCACCCGAAGACCTTGCACGACAGTTATTAGATTATGGTGTGGGCACAGTTGTGATTACACAGGGTAAAGATGGGGCTTTGATTGTCACACAAACCGATGTGATTCATATTCCGTCTGTTACGATACAAGCAGTTGATGTGACAGGGGCTGGCGATAGCTTCAACGCTTCATTAGCTGTACATCTTGGTCAAAACATGACCATTGAAGAAGCTGTGCAAGAGGCCATCTATTCAGGAGCTTATACAACCATGCACCTCGGGGTTATTGATGGATTGCCCACCCGTGAACAATTAGCTCAATTCAAGCAAGACCATACATAGAACCATCTACATTTTAAGATAATAACTTATCAAATTGGGCGGTATAGGCTTGGGCTGTTGCTTCTGCGGAAAAGTGTTTGAGGATATGCTCACGTCCTGCTTGACCCATCGTTTGCTGTAAATCAGGGTCACGTAATAGCTGAATAACATGCGTTGCCAATCCTTCCGCATCTTCAGCATCCACTAAAAATCCAGTTTCACCATCAATAACTGTTTCAGATGGACCACCGCGCCGTGTACTGACCACAGGCTTTCCACATGCCATCGCCTCTAAATTGGCTTTGCCATAACTTTCAAAGTCCGAGGCACACACCACCACATCAGCCGACGCATAAACCTGTTCAACATCATCACGAAAGCCAATATAGTGCAGTCGATTGCGTAAGAGTGGGTTATTCTTTGCATTCTCAATCATCTCCTCGCGATAGAGTTGGTCAGCCGTTACCCCAAAAACATCCTCCCCCGCAACGATAAATTGGGTGTTCCGTTCTTGCAAAGCGATTTGTTCCGCCATCAATTGAAATATATGGTGTCCTTTAACTTTTTGGAAGCGCGCAACCATCGCCACAATCGGGACATCTTGCTTAATCTTTTTCTCGAACTTTAGGCGAATCCCGTCAAGCTCAGGGGTGAAGCGGTCGGTATCAATTCCTGAATAGACAATCGGCAGACGGTCAGGTGGCATAAAGGGTGGCTGACCTAAGAAACCATCACGAATTGCTTTTGAGCGCGCGACAGCAGACTGAATCCCACGAAAGAAACCCCATTGCCAAAACTTCGGTTTGAACCACCAGCCATGCACTGTCCACATCAAAGGGACATTCGATTGACGAGAAGCAGGGGCAATCATCGGTAAGGTATGATAATCGCTGTGTACAAGGTCGATTTGTTCACGTTTTAGCAGGTCAGCAAAATGATGAACAATGGGGAATCGCGCCCATAGCTGGGGGATGAAATAAGTGGTTGCACCTCGAAATGGGACAATATGAACCTGCCAGCCCTTCGCGCGCCAATGCTCACCGAGTTGTCCCTCTGATGGAAGCAATAGATGGGGGTCATAGCGGTCAAGGTCAAGTGATTCAGCGAGTGTCAACAAATCTGTCTCACCACCGCCTAGCCCCGTATACCATGATGCAAAGAGAATGCGCGTTTTAGACATTAGGTGTTAATCTTCCAATGATTCATCATCAGTGTCAGAGCTTGGGGTACTGCCCCCCTCTTCTTCATAGACATCGGCAAATAACAAGTCAACAGACCCCTGCGGAAAGCGTCCAAGTTCCTTACCTGCCTCTTGTCCGATATTGGATAGTAAAGCAGATTGTTGATCTTCCAATGTATCAAAGTAAATTTCAAGAATACGATAAAAAGTCGGTGTCCCTTGTGGACTACCTGTCACATGTACCACTTGTCGCCGTATGATATTGGGCATCCGTTCAATTAAGGCGAGGAAATCCTGATAGACATTTTCAAATTCGTTGATGTCAGCAGGTTGATGAAACATGATCATAAATTTAATCATCGTTGAGCTTTCTATATGTGGTCAAATATGGTCAATACGATACGTGAGAGCGCGTATTTGTGCAAGCCATCATATTCAGTAAGTTAGCAACTTAGCTTGATTAGTCTCTTATGTATTGTTGGTAACTTGGCAGTTTCACTTTTCAAGCTACTTATCGAGAATAAGCAATTCAATGCTA
>CAYGTY010000016.1:0-59344 GCA_964352825.1 uncultured Anaerolineaceae bacterium | reverse complement strand
AGTCCGTTAAGCCCCCTTCAGCAGAGATAGCGCGCAAGTCACGGGGCAGGGTAGAGATTGTTTCTGCTGCCCGCCGATAAGACAAAACACGGTGGATATTGTCCCCTCGAATTTGGAGCATATCCGCACAACGGTCAAAGATAGTAGCAATTTCACGATTGGTCAGGCTCAAGTTAAAACTCCTAAGTTAGGTAAAAATAGATACCATTTGATAGAACGCATATTCGATGTTAGTATACCAGAAATTCAGATTCTCAAAAAGTCATTTTCATGTGGATTTGTACGCAAGTATGCCAAAAATAGGGTATATTTGTGGAATACTTTTTAAATCAGATTGTGAGGCAATCATGACAGCCCGATTACAACATGTGAGTATTCCACGCCCACCCAATAGTGATGATATTACACGCAAATTTTATGGTGGATTGATTGGGCTAGAAGAAAAGCCTGCACCTGTTTCAATTCAGAGTATGGGCTTAATCTGGTTCAAAGTGGGTGGTGATTCTGAGTTACATGTTTTTACAGAAGATTCGATTAATGACCCATCGATACGTCACTTTTGTTTGGTTGTAGATGATGTTCATATCCTACGCAAAAAGCTAGAAGATGGGAATTATGAGGTATGGGATGTTGAGCCTATTCCGGGGAGACCGCGCTTTTTCTGCCGTGATCCTTTTCGCAATATCATTGAGTTTACATCAATTGAAGCGGATTATCTGGATTTTCAGGATGAGTAAGTGTGTTCAAGTCTAATTTGAATCAATTTCAAAAAAGTGCTTGACAGCAGATTAAAATCACGTTAGGATTTTGACATCAATTGAATACAACCACAAAGACATTGATCTAGAAGAGTACATATCAAACCGATGTTCAGAGAGTCGCAAGTTGCTGGGAATGCGATACAAACGAGAATATGGAATGGGCTAGGGAGTTGCACAAGCGAAAAAGAAATTGATTAGCTTGTGACGGAAAGCGTACCGTTATCAGAGCGCAGGATATACTCATAACTATGTGATTGTATCTGATGAGAGACTTACTCTTTGAGTAAGTAATCAAGGTGGCACCGCGGGAATCCTTCTCGTCCTTGACTGGATGATTTGGGTTCTTTTTGATTCTATGGAGAATTAATATGTTGAGTGCTACCCGACGTGAACGAACAGATATTAAACCATCGCGTGAAGAGATGTATCAACACTTTGAACGTGGTGACCTTGTCCCTGTCTATCGGACATTATTGGCTGACCTCGAAACACCTGTTTCGGTTTATATGAAATTAGCAGAGGCTGGACAACCCGCATTTTTGCTCGAAAGTGTGGAAGGTGGTGAACAGGTTGGACGCTATTCATTTATTGGTGTCAATCCTAAAGGTGTATTGAGCGTCAAAGATAATATTGTGACGCTGACACGCGACGGACGTGAAACCAAATTTGCTATTCCCGAAGGTCAAGATCCACTACATGTGATTAAACGCCAATTCCAAACGGTGAATCCTGTTCCTTTGGAAGGTTTACCGCGTTTGGTCGGTGGTGCAGTTGGGTTTATGTCTTATGATATTGTCCGCTACTTTGAGCGCCTCCCCAATACGGCAAGCGATGATTTAGATGTGCCAACAGTTGCTTTTATGTTGCCTGATACACTGGTTATTTTTGACCATGCTAAGCATCAACTGATTGTATTGGCGAATGCTCATAATACAGATGGCAATCCCGATAGTGCATACGATAAAGCGATTCAGAGTATCGACCAAATTGTGGTTGCATTGGGTCAGCCTTTACCCCAGCAATCGTATATGTCACCATCAAGTGAATCTTTGGGTGACCCTACATCAAATGTTGAACAATCTGTATTTGAGGATAGTGTCCGTAAAGCGAAAGAATATATTCGCAATGGGGATGCTTTTCAAATTGTTGGCTCACAACGCTTTAGCCGTGAAACAACTGCAACACCCCTCGAAATTTATCGTGCCTTACGGGCGACAAATCCATCCCCATATATGTTCTTATTGCAATTTAACGAGGACTTGACACTCGTAGGGGCATCTCCTGAAATGCTCGTCAGGCTTGAAGATGGTGTTGCATATAATCGTCCATTGGCTGGCACACGTAAACGGGGGAAAACCGAGAAAGAAGATCTCGCACTAGAAGAAGACTTACTCGCTGACCCTAAAGAATGTGCCGAACATGTGATGTTGGTTGACCTCGGACGCAATGATCTCGGACGGGTCTGTGAATATGGGACAGTGAAAGTTCCGCAGATGATGTATGTTGAACGCTACTCGCATGTGATGCACATTGTTAGTCAAGTTGAGGGCAAGTTGCGTAAAGGCTTGGATGCCTTCGATTTAGTACGGGCGACTTTCCCAGCAGGAACATTAAGTGGTGCGCCAAAAGTACGAGCGATGGAAATTATCGAGGAATTAGAAGGTACACGACGCGGTCCTTATGGTGGTGCTGTTGGATATTTTAGCTTCGATGGCTCGATGGATATGTGTATCACGATTCGGTCGCTCTTAATGCAAGGGAAGACGATTAGTGTACAAGCGGGGGCGGGGTTGGTTGCAGATAGTGACCCAACTAAAGAATATGTAGAATGTATCAATAAAGCACGCGCGGTATTTGAAGCCGTGAAATATGCTGAACGTGGATTAATGTAGGAGAATTTTATGCCGATTAAACGTTTTTTATTTATTCGCCCCGGCGAAACACAATGGAATCGAGTGGGTCGTCAACAAGGTTGGGTCTCTATTCCATTAAATGATCATGGTAAGGAACAGGCAAAACGCCTATCGAACTTTATTCGCCACTTGGGTGTTGGGGCTTTGTATTCCAGTGATTTGCGCCGTGCAAAAGAGACAACTGAAATTATTGCAGAGCAGTTAAGCATCGAACCGATTTATGATTCTCGTTTGCGCGAGCGTAATGTTGGACAGTGGCAGGGGCTTACACTCGGTGAGATTCATGAGTGGTGCGCTGATGAGTATGAACAATTTCGAGAACGCTTGAATAATTTCCAAATCCCAGGGGGAGAAGCCCGTTTTCAAGTGGTTGACCGTATTACATCAGTCTTTGAAGATATTCAAAAACATCAGACGGAAGTTCAAACAGTCGGTATTGTCACACATTCGATTGCAATACGAACCTTATTAAGTCAACTCATTCCTGATTATCCATCCGGTGGAATGCCATTATCGAATATCTCGGTAACCACAATTGCTTTAAATGATGCGGGTCAATGGACGATGATACAAGCAAATGATGTGAGTCATCTTGAGGGTATGGAAACAAAAACAATAGCAGAGCCAGAGGCATAATTATGATTTTAGTGATTGATAACTACGATAGTTTTACCTATAACATCGTGCAAGAAATGGGTGAGCTCGGTGCAGATTTGGCAGTATATCGTAATGATGAAATTACGATTGAGCGTATCCGCCAGCTTCAACCTGAACGAATTGTGATTTCTCCAGGGCCTGGATTTCCAATTGATGCAGGTATTTCTTTGGATGTTATTCGTGAATTAGGGTCAGAGATTCCGCTATTAGGCATTTGCTTAGGACATCAGTCGATTGGTGAGGCATATGGGGGTAAAGTCATTCATGCGCCTGAATTGATGCACGGTAAAACCAGCATGATTCAACATATAGGAGATACACTATTTTCGGAGATCCCATCACCGTTCCAAGCCACTCGCTATCACAGTCTGATTGTTGAAGAAAGCTCATTACCCGATTGTCTAGAAATCACAGCTTACACAGATACAGGTGAAATTATGGGATGTCGCCACAAAGAGTATCCTGTTGTTGGTGTTCAGTTCCATCCTGAAAGCATTCTCACCGGCTATGGCATGAAGATGCTACAGAATTTTCTTGAATATGAATTTAGTCGAGTAACGGCATAACCATCATGGGTAAACCGATTAGCTTGACAGGAATTAAACCAACAGGGACACCTCATCTTGGCAATTATCTTGGGATGATTAAACCTGCTTTGAGTTTGGTTCAACAATATCAACCGATTTATTTTATTGCGGATTATCATGCTTTGACGATTTTGCATGACCCGTCATTGTTTAAGCAATACACGCTGGAAATTGCCGCTACATGGCTAGCACTTGGACTCGACCCTGATGAGGTTATCTTTTATCGTCAATCAGATGTTCCAGAAATATTTGAGCTGACATGGATACTCTCGTGTTTTACTGCAAAGGGTCTACTGAACCGCGCCCATGCTTATAAATCTGCGACGGATAGTAATCTATCTATGGGACGTGGGATTGATGAGGGTGTAAATGGCGGTTTGTATCAATATCCTATATTGATGGCATCCGATATATTGCTCTTTGATACAGATGTTGTTCCTGTTGGATATGACCAAAAGCAACATATTGAAATTGCAAGAGATATTGCTGTGGCATTTAACTCAACATATGGTGATGATATTCTGACGATTCCTGAGCCACTCATACAGCCGTCTGTGAGTGTAATTCAAGGCTTGGATGGTCGGAAGATGAGCAAAAGTTATCATAATACGATTGCTTTGTTTGCTAATCCAAAAGTATTACGTAAGCAAGTCATGCGAATTGTGACAGACAGCAATAGTCCCGAAGACCCAAAGAACCCTGATGCGTGCAATGTGTTTGCAATCTACAAGCATTTTGCAAGCCCAGACGATGTGCAAACGATGCGTGAGAATTACCTTGCTGGTGGTGTCGCATATGGTGACATTAAACAAAGCTTATATGAATTGCTGAATGAACAGTTCGCGGAATCACGGGATATGTATCAAGCACTTCTGGCTGAACCTGAACGTGTCGATGCTATCTTAGATGAAGGTGCGATCAAGGCGCGAGGCATTGCATCACAGAAACTCAATCGTATTCGTTCTGTATTGGGTGTTAAGGCTTCATGAGTTATATCACCACAGCGCATTATTTGATTTACTGGAAACTGACACCATATCAACGGCAAAATCTGGCTGATATGAGACCAACGACCTATGTTGCTAGTAACCAGTTAAGCCGAGTGAAACCGGGTGATGTGCTGTGGATTGTGAATGTGTATTTAGGACAATTGCTGTTATTGGGGCGTTTGCAAGTTGAGACGGTTGTGTCTGATAGTGAAATCGCACAAGAACTCGCGGATGCCGATGCTGAAGATTGGCATGAAGCCGATTATTATGCGATTGCAAACCGCTATACACTTGAGCCAATGCGTGAAGTCGATATTACACCCTTTGTCATCGACTTAAGATTTCGAGGTGCAAATGAACGTTTAAATGGCGTGGACGCACAGCAATTACGCGCTATTCGTGAACTTGTGCCTGAGACAGCAAAGTTGATTGAGCAAATTTGGTATGACGCAAAACTTGATGATGAGCCGACTGTACAAGACGTGATTGAAATTCGGGAAGATGAACAAGCCTATTCCGAGGGTCGTATCGTAACGCGAACAGTTAAGCAACGCCAACGCAGTCGCTCATTAGTGAAGGACGCAAAACAACAATTTTTAGAAAAACATGGACGATTATTTTGTGAGGTCTGTGGTTTTGATTATAGTGATATTTATGGAATTGATTATATCGAAGCCCATCATAAACGAGCTATTGCTGACTACGATGAAGATGATGAAACGGTTATCGAGGATTTGGCGATGTTGTGTGCAAATTGTCACCGTATGATTCACTCGCAGATACCGCCACTCAGTATAGATGAATTGAAAAAATTAATTAATCAACATAATAAATAAGGGATTTTTACGAATGGAACCGATGAATATACAACGTGCAATAGATGTTCTTGGACGCTTTGGACATTTACAAGCGGAAGAAGCTGAGTCTGTCATGAAACAGATAATGGCAGGTGATGCGACAGAAGCTCAAATTGGTGCATATTTGATGGCACTGCGTATGAAGGGTGAGACAACCGAAGAAATCACAGGTAGCGCAAGAGCGATGCGGAGTGCATCCAGCAAAGTACCAACATCCGCCACGAGTGATTTATTAGATACCTGTGGGACAGGTGGTGATAAGTCAGGCACATTTAATATTAGTACAACCGTTGCATTTGTAGCGGCTGGCGCGGGTATTTCTGTGGCTAAACATGGGAATCGTGCGGCAAGTAGCAAATGTGGTAGTGCCGATGTCTTAGGTGAATTAGGTTTGAATTTGGATTTAACACCAGAACAGGTCGGACAATGTGTGGATGAAGTTGGCATTGGTTTCTTATTTGCTGTGAAGTTACACCCTGCCATGAAGTATGCGATTGGTCCACGTCGCCAAATGAAAGTTCGGACAATTTTTAATATTTTAGGACCTTTGACCAATCCCGCAGGCGCACAACGTCAACTAATGGGTGTTTTTGCAGCGGATTTAACTGATTTGCTGGCACATGTCTTGAAAGCACTTGGAACAACATCTGCAATGGTTGTGAATGGCTATGGTGGTTTGGATGAACTGACGGTTACAGGGCCGAATCGTGTGAGCTTCTTAAAACCAGATGGCTCAGTTGAATCTTATGAGCTTGACCCTGCTGAATTAGGATTTGAGGGTGCAAGTATCAGCGAGCTTAAAGGTGATGATGCACCAACCAATGCAAAAATCTTGCGCGGTGTCTTAAGTGGCGAAATTCAAGGTGCGAAACGTGATGTTGTGGTTTTAAATGCTGGGGCGGCGATATTAGCGGCTGGTAAGGTTGACACGATTCAAGAGGGTATTGTGATGGCAAAAGAAGTCATTGATAGTGGTAAGGCACTTGAAAAACTCGATAAATTGATTGAATTTAGCCAAAGTATTGCATCATGAATCCACATTTTATAAAAACGGACACGGTGTTAGATAAGATTCTAGCCCGTAAAGTTGAAGAACTTGTAGAACGACAACAGGTGGTCTCACTTGAAGAGATGATGGAAGCATCAATCGAAACCCCTTATGGTGTGCGCGATATGATGTCTGCTTTACGAAAAGATACCGTCGCTTTGATTGCCGAGGTCAAGCGTGCATCACCCAGCAAAGGGATTATGGTACAAGATTTTGCACCAGTGATGATTGCAAGTACCTATAATCAGAATGGGGCTTCGGCTATCTCTGTACTCACTGATGAAGACTTTTTTATGGGACACTTAGATTATCTAACAGCTGTCCGTGAATCTGTCACAATCCCTGTTTTACGAAAAGACTTTGTGATTGACCCCTATCAAGTTTATGAGGGACGCGTAGCAGGTGCAGATGCCATTCTGTTGATTGTTGCTGCTCTTTCGGATAGTCAACTGGAAGAGTTGTATGAGGTGGTGACTGGCTTAGATATGACAGCCCTAGTCGAAGTTCACAATGAAGCCGAAATGGAACGTGCGCTTAATCTGGGGGCAACACTAATTGGCATCAATAATCGTGACCTCAAAACCTTTATCGTTGATTTGGAGACAACATCACGACTGGCTAATATGGTCTCGGATGATGTGATACTTGTTGCTGAAAGTGGGATTCGTCATGCAGATGATGTTAAGCATATGGGAGAACTCGGCGCACATGCTGTTTTAGTAGGGGAGTCTCTCGTAAAGTCTGACGATATGGTACAGGCTGTCCGTGAATTTAGTAGTCAAGCGAGACCATAAGATGACAAAAATCAAAATCTGTGGGATTCGGACTTATGAAAACGCCCTGATGGTGGCACAAGCAGGTGCAGATATGATTGGTCTAAACTTTTATCCTGAAACACCGCGCTATCTGATGCCACAAGATGCCAAAATCATTGTCCAGAAGTTGCGCGACAAACTCGGTGATGATTGTCCGTTGATTATTGGCTTATTTGTAAATGCTTCTAATGATGAAATACGAGCAATGAGAGAGGCTGTAGGTTTCGATTTTGCTCAACTGAGTGGTGATGAACCAGCCAGCCTACTTCAAGAATTGAAAGGTGTTGGGTTTAAGTCGATTCGCCCTGAAACTAAAACAATAGCATTAGCTGATATACAAGGCTTTGAATCCAGTTTTCCAATTCATGAACGTGTACCCTCACTGATTTTAGATGCTTTCAATCCCAAACTTTATGGTGGGACAGGTGAAACTGCAAGTGTCGAAGTCGCACTCGAAGTTAAAAATCTTGCACCACGAATGATGCTGGCGGGTGGTCTCAATCCTGATAATGTCGCTGAACGAATTCAGATGATTCAACCGTGGGGTGTCGATGTGGCAAGCGGTGTTGAAGATGGCACACCGGGGATAAAAGATGAGGCAAAAGTCAAAGCCTTTATTGAAGCAGTTAAAAAGGTATCTGTATGACAGAGATGTTTGACATCTATGACGAAGACTTTAAGCATATTGGAGTTAAGCCACGTCATGAAGTTCATCGTGATGGGGACTGGCATCAAGCCTTTCATTGCTGGGTGATTGGTCATGATGAAGATGGTCAAGCCTTTGTGATTTTACAGATGCGTGGACCTAATCAAGATACCTTCCCGAATATGTTGGATATTAGTGCGGCAGGGCATTTGCAGGCTGGCGAAACTGTCGAAGATGGTGCGCGTGAGCTAGAAGAAGAATTGGGTTTATCTGTTAAGTTCGAGGATTTGATTTCGCTTGGACGGCGTGTATCGACTAAGAAATATAATGAGATGACAGATTGCCAGATTTCAAATGTCTTTTTATACGAATGCGACCAAGCACTAACCGACTATGATTATCAAGCATCAGAGATTGATGGCTTAGTCAAATTGCTGATCGAAGATGGCATTCAGTTATTTTCAGGTGATGTTAATTCGGTATCTGTTGAAGCAGTTGGTTTGGGTGAAGATAAGATTGACATTACACAAGAGCATTTTATTAAGACGATTGATAATTATGCGCTGAAGATACTGATTTTAGCAAAACGCTATTTTTCTGGTGAGAAATATTTGTTGATTTAATTTAAGAGGGTTTATTGTAATGAGTGACAACATTTATATTGAAACAAATACAGCTAATGTTCCCGATGAACGTGGCTATTATGGCGAATTTGGTGGGCGATTTGTTCCAGAGACCATCATTCCAGCATTGGACGAATTAGAAGAAGCCTATAACGAGGCGATGGCTGACCCTGAGTTCCATCAAGAGCTGGCATATTTACAGCGAACATATACAGGTCGCCCAACACCAATTAGCCATGCAAAACGACTGAGTGAACAACTCGGTGGCGCACAGATTTATCTCAAACGAGAAGATCTTGCTCATACTGGCGCACATAAAATCAATAATGCACTCGGTCAGGGTTTGCTAGCAAAACGTATGGGCAAAAAACGGATTATTGCTGAAACGGGTGCAGGGCAACATGGGGTTGGTACAGCAACGGCGATGGCATTACTGGGTATGGAATGTCATGTCTATATGGGGAGTGTCGATATTGCTCGTCAGCAACCGAATGTTTTTCGTATGCAACTACTCGGTGCAGATGTTATTCCTGTTGAAAGTGGCAGTCGGACACTCAAGGATGCGATTAATGAAGCGATGCGCGATTGGGTGACTAATGTCGAAACGACTTTTTATCTCTTAGGCTCAGCATTAGGACCGCATCCGTATCCGATGATTGTACGTGACTTCCAAAGTGTAATCGGTACAGAAGCGCGTGAGCAAATCCAAGAGATGGCGGGACGCTTACCAGATGTTTGTATTGCTTGCGTGGGTGGAGGCAGTAATGCGATTGGTCTGTTTCATGCCTTCCGCGATGATGAAGATGTTGAACTCATTGGTGTGGAAGCTGGCGGACACGGCATTGAAAGTGGTGAACATGCCGCGCGTTTTGCTGATTTAAATATCAGTCGCCCAGGGATTTTGCATGGAACACGCTCTTATGTGATGCAAAATGAAGATGGTCAAATTATGGAAACACACAGTGTGTCGGCTGGTTTGGATTATCCGTCTGTGGGTCCTGAGCATGCTCATCTACGGAGCTTGGAACGGGCATTTTATACGATGGCAACCGATGAAGATGCACTTGAAGCCTTCCAAGCCTTAAGTAAGCTCGAAGGAATTATCCCTGCATTAGAAAGCTCACATGCTGTTGCAGAAGTGATTAAACGCGCGCCAACAATGTCTAAAGATAGTGTTATTTTGGTGAATTTGTCGGGGCGTGGGGATAAAGACCTCGATACAGTGATTAGCATTCTTGGTCAGTAATGCGACATATCTACGATATAAATTGATTAAAGAAACTGGAATTTTAAAATGACGATGATACGAGAAAAACAAGGTTTGTCGGCGATTGCTGAAATGTTTGAAACCGCAAAATCACAAAATCGGGCGGCTTTCTTGCCTTATTTCCCGATTGGCTATCCAACATATGATGATTCTATTGAAGCGATTAAAGCAATGTCTGATGCAGGTGTCGATGGCTTTGAAATTGGGATTTCATTTAGTGACCCGATTGCGGATGGACCAGTGATTCAAGCGGCAACACAGGTCGCATTGGAAAATGGGATAACGGTAAAAAAATGTCTTGAAGCTGTGCGGACATTGCGTGCTGAAGGTGTGACCCAACCGATGCTGATGATGGGGTATGCGAACCCACTCGTTGCATATGGGACTGATAAATTTGTCAAAGATGCAAAAGCTGCCGGTGCAGATGGTCTGATTGTCCCAGATTTGCCACCTGAAGAAGCTGGAATGTTTGCGAGTATCTGTGAGCAAGAAGGTATGGCTTTGGTATTTTTCCTTGCGCCAACCAGTAATGTAAAACGCATCGAAATGACAGCAAAACATGCAACAGGTTTCATTTATGTAGTTTCTTTGACAGGGATTACAGGCGCGCGAACAGATTTGCCAGAATATCTGACTGGATTTATTGCCCGCTTGCGTGAAAATACGGATAAACCACTGGTTCTAGGTTTTGGGATTAGTACACCTGAACATGCTAAACGAGTTAGTGAACTGATGGATGGGTTTATTGTCGGGAGTGCGCTAGTCCGTGCAGGTAAAGAGAGTGTATCTGCTGTTGGCGGGCTAGCTAAAACATTACGAGATGCAATTGGTGACTGAGGTTTGATTAGGATAATTGCTTCTTTGGCTACTGTCTCATACAATATAGATATGAGATAACATTGAAGTAGTGTATGGAGAATCTATGACTAGTAAGGAATTGACTGAGCAGGGTGTTGCTGCTTTAAAAGAAGGTGATAAACCACGCGCACAAAGTTTATTGGAACAGGCGGTTGAACTTGACCCCAATAATGCTAAAGCATGGTATTTTCTTTCGCGCGTACAAACATCTGTGGCAGAAAAGCGAACAAGTTTAAATACTGTTTTGGCAATTATGCCTGATAACCGTCTTGCGAGAGAAGCCTTAGACAACTTATCATCTGGTGATGAGGCTTTTGATGAATTTGAAGAGGAAGTAGAACAAGAAGAACCTGTTGCTTCGTCCTCTTATTCACCACCTAAATCACAGCCGAGTGGTATGTCATCATTACCTAGAATGGGTATCGGTGAAGGGGTAAAGCCTCAAATCGGTAGCTTTACATTACCTGTTTCAATTGAGGATGCGCCTCTATCGATAATGCCACAGACTATTGTTGATGAATTTGTTGCTACCTTCAAAAATGGTGTGGAGATTCTAAGGCGTACACCAAGTATCTATCCGATGGAGATGCAACAAGCAACTTGGTGGAAGTTTTGGCAATTTGTTATTGCATCATGGCTGATTGGTGCTGTGGTATCGACCATTAGTGGATTTATCATTCAAGCCCAATTAGCCACAGCATTTAATAATAACCCCTTTATGACAGACGCTGTTGCATCACCGAGCATTTTAGCATCTATTTTCTCCTTATTGTTATTTATTCCAATAAGTGCAATTGTGCTATATGTCGGTTTGTATGCGTCATATCGTTTTATCACTTCAAAACGCGATGGACAAGCTTCGTTCCTTGTTCATTCCTATACAATCATATTGCCCTTAGTGACTGCTGGATTAATTACTGATGTTGCGAATTTAGTATTTTCCATTGCACCATTGCTGGGAAGTCTTGTAAGTTTAGCATTGTTCGCCCTATGGATTTATTCGATGTATATTGCGGCTCAGGGATTGGCAATTGCACATAAAGTTGCTGCGAATTCAGGATATTGGACAATGGCTGTACTAGCTTTATCACAAGTGGTTGCGGCGTTTATCATTTTATTAATTGTTAGCCCTCTGATATTGTCATCAAGTATGGGCTTATTCTAAAATGGTCAATTCGTTGACAGATGAAATGAAACGTTGTAAAGTTTCTGCAACTTATATACAAATAAGCACGACTAATATGCACAATTTACACTTTTCCAGTTTCTTTTACTATTACTTTCCAAACCACATAGATGCGGTTGGGGTGTTTTGCGCTGGAATCTGATTTTTTAAACCAATGTAACGAGACAAAATTGGGCGCAGAGTGATGACACTCCGCGTCTTTTTTATTTATTAGGGAGGTATAGTTTTATGATGATACGGGGCGTGCGTGGTGCAATTACTGTCGATGCGAATACGCGGGAAGACATTTTATCTGCCACACAAGAATTATTAGCAATGATGGTAGAGCGGAATAATATTGATGAGAATGATGTTGCTAGTATTTTATTTACAACAACACCAGAGCTAACAGCGGCGTTTCCTGCTAAGGCGGCACGCGAGTTTGGTTGGACGCGAACAGCTTTGATGGGATTTGTTGAGGCAGACGTTCAAGATGGATTACCGATGTGTATTCGGGTCTTGATTCACTGGAATACCGATAAAAATATGGATGAGGTCGAGCATGTCTTTATGCGTGATGCGATTAAGTTACGTCCTGACCTTAAGTTAGATATTAAAGAAGAGGATGCATCATAATGACGACAGGCTTTCGAGCGAATCATCTTGCAATTGTCGGCTTGGGTTTAATGGGTGGGTCGATGGCATTAGCACTACGCGAGCATGTGGATAAGATTACTGGCATTGATTTAAGTCAAGCAACTCGTGATTATGCTGTTGAAAACGGAATTGTAGATGTTGCGACAGATGAATTATACGCTGGTGTGAATCATGCGGATATCGTCATTTTGGCTGCTCCTGTGCGTGTCATTGTCGAAATGTTGAAGATGCGGATTGGGTCATATCTGCGCTCGAATACCTTGTTAATTGATATTGGCAGTACAAAATCAGATATTGTTGATGCGATGGCAAACTTGCCGATTGGTGTAGGGGCTGTGGGTGGTCATCCAATGACAGGTAAAGAGAATAGCGGTATTGAAGAATCGGATGCGCTTCTCTACAAAAATCGCCCCTTTGTGTTATGTCCATCCCGACGAACAACCCCTGCTACACGGTTACGTGCCTTGTCACTTATCGAAACCTTACAAGCTGTTCCGATTGAGATGGATGCTGTCCGACATGACCAAATTGTTGCTGGGATTAGCCACCTGCCATATTTATTAAGTGCGACTTTGGTTGCAACGATTGCTAACCAAGCAGAGACAGATACGGCATATTGGGAATTAGCGGCTGGCGGTTTTCGTGATACCAGTCGTCTAGCAGCAAGTGATGTCACCATGATGGGCGATATTTTGAGCACAAATACAAAAGCAGTTGCAACTTTATTAGCACAGTTTAGGATGCAATTGGCGATGTTAGAAACGATGTTGATTTCGGGTGACCATCAACGATTAAGTGATTCTTTAAAACCAATACGAACAGCACGAAAAGATTGGGCGGAAAATTATGAAAATAAACGTTAGACATGAACAACTGATAGTTCGAGCGAGTCAGAAATTAATAGGTAAAACTCGTGTCCCCGGTGATAAATCTTTGTCACATCGGTCGGTGATGTTTGCTTCGATGGCAAAAGGTGTTTCACAAGTACGTGGCTGGTTAGCGGCAGGTGATACAGAGGCGACATTAGGAGCGATGCAAGCCTTAGGTGTACAAGTTGACCGTCATGATGCAAATACCTTGACAATATATGGTGGAGTGATGCGAGAAGCAGAATCTCCACTAGACCTCGTGAATGCTGGCACAGGCATACGTCTATTAGCGGGTGTGATGGTTGGTCAAGATTTCCCTAGTGTATTAGATGGTAGTGGTCAATTACGTCGTCGCCCAATGAAGCGGATTACCGTTCCCTTACAGATGATGGGGGCAGATATTCAGGCAACAGAGGGTTACGCACCTTTACACATTAATCCTGCTCAAATTAAAGGGATTACTTATGATATGCCTGTCGCAAGTGGGCAAGTCAAAAGTGCTGTGTTGTTGGCAGGTCTTTTTGCGGATAGTCCTACAACTGTGATTGAACCGGGACCGAGCCGTGACCATACTGAAATCGTTTTGTCGGCAATGGGTGCAAACATTACCAAGGTTGATAATGCAATCACAATCGATCCTGTAACTCACTTAAATCCAATTGATATTACTGTCCCCGGAGATTTCTCATCAGCGGCGTTTTTGATTGTGGCAGCTCTACTAGTTCCCGACAGTGATTTGACAATCGAAGGGGTAAACCTCAATCCGACGCGCACAGGTTTATTGGATGTTCTGATTGAAATGGGCGGTGACATCACCGTAACTGAAACTGGACTTGAAGCAGGTGAGCCTGTGGGTGATATTCGCGTCAAAACCAGTGAATTACATGGTATTGAAATCGGCGGCGAAGTTGTTGTCCGCATGATTGATGAGTTCCCTGTTTTGATGGTGGCGGCTATCCATTCTGCTGGCGAAACGATTGTACGAGATGCGAAAGAACTGCGTGTTAAAGAAACCGACCGTATTGCTGTTATGGCTAAAGAGCTACATAAGATGAATATAGAGATTGAAGAACGTGAAGACGGCTTCAAGATGAAGGGGCAACATACTCTAACTGCGGCGACTGTTGACGGACACGACGATCATCGGATTGCGATGAGTTTGACGATTGCTGGATTGATGGCAGAAGGGGATACATTAGTGACGGATGCGGCTTGTGCTGGCGATTCCTTCCCTGGGTTTGCCGAAACACTGATTGATGCAGGTGCAAATTTAGTTACAGGATAGTTGATCAAGGGTCGTATGATGACAATTTGCGGATGGGTATTTTTTATTCTTGGCGTAATTGGTGCAGTAAAGTTAGCACGTCAATATACTGGGCGAATGGCACGAGTTTTATTAACTATTTCAGGTGGTGTTAGTTTGTGGCTTGTATTGATGAATTTGTATTACATGCTACTTGAACGCCCAGTCCCTAGATTTCCGAGTTTTGCTATCTTTCCTATCGTGTCGCTAATTGCGATGGCAATTATGATTCATAAAGTTCCGAAAATCGACTCTAAAGAGAAACGGAAAGTAAAAGAATGAACATTCGACAAGCCACAATAGATGATGCACGAACAATCGCTTTGTTGAACCAACATGTTCAGCAGGTTCATGCTGATCAAAAATCAGAACTCTATAAACAGGCTGAATTATCTGATGACCTCGTGATGTTTTATGCTGATAGGTTGCAAGCAGATAATGAAGTGATTTATATTGCGGAAGATGATGCTGTGGCTGTTGGATATGTTCATACGATTGTCCGTGAGCGACCTGAAAATCCCTTTGCCCATATACGCCGTGATGTTGTTATCAATGCAATCTCTGTGAATCCTGACTATTATGGGACGGGTGTTGCGGATAAATTGACGCAGGTTGTCGTTGATTTGGCACAAGAACAGGGAATCAAGCGGATTGTCTTGGATGTCTGGGATTGGAATACTCGGGCTCGACGATTCTACGAAAAACAAGGGTTTACAACTTTTATCCACCGTATGGAAATGATGTTAGAATAGTCTCAGTTTAGGGAAGATGATATGACAGAAAAACGAGTCGGTGTAATTGGCTTTCCGATTGAACATAGTTTAAGCCCAATTATGCACAATGCAGCATTTAAGGCATTGGGAATGGATGATTGGACATACGATGCGATGGCGATTCCACCTGATATTTTGCGCTATGGCATCCGTGAACCGAAGCAACATGGGTATATCGGCATCAACGTCACGATTCCGCATAAACAAGCGATTATGGAATATGTGCGCCCTGATGATACCGCTCGTGCGATTGGTGCAGTCAATACCATTGATTTTCGTACCATGCAGGGAACGAATACTGATGCCGATGGGTTGATTGATGACTTAAAAGCAAATAATGTAGCTATTTCAGGTGAGCGTGTACTGGTCTTAGGGGCTGGTGGCGCGGCACGAGCAGGTGTCTATGGATTAGCGCGTGATGGGGCGAAAGTTGCGATTGTCAATCGGACTAAAGAACGGGCTGATACCTTAGTCTCCGAACTTGGGAAAACAGCAGGGATTAGTGGTATCGAAGTGATGACCTTAGATGAAGCCTCTGAATGGGGGATGTCGCTCATTATCAACTGTACTTCGGTTGGATTATATCCCAATATTACACAATCGCCGTGGATACATGGTGTCGCTTTTCCTGATAGTATAACAGTGTATGATATGGTCTATCGCCCAGCCAATACAGCATTTATGCAACAATGTGTAGCTCATGGCGGACGGGCAATTGGTGGCTTAGGTATGCTGGTAAGACAAGGTGCAATTGCTTTTGAGCTATGGACAGGGGTTAAACCGCCAATTGATGTGATGTTTAAAGCACTTCAAGATGAATTAGAGAAAAAGGATAAGTCATGAGCCTGATAACGGAGATGATTGAATTCGGTAAAAATGGTGATAAAGTACCAGCATATATGGCGCGACCTGATGATGATGCACAACACCCCGGGGTTATTGTGATACAAGAGTGGTGGGGCTTGAATGAGCATATCAAAGACATAACACGACGTATGGCAGAGGCAGGTTATGTTGCGATTGCACCTGACTTATATCGTGGGCAAGTTGCAGAAGAGCCTGATGAAGCGCGTAAACTCATGATGGAGCGTGAAATGGAAGACGCATTGGCTGATGTTTCGTCAGGTGTTGATTATCTACAATCGCAAGATGCCGTGATTCCAAAATCTATCGGTGTGATGGGGTTCTGTATGGGTGGGTCACTCTCGGCACGGATGGCGACTACGGGGAATGGCGTTGGTGCGTGTGTAATATTCTATGGTGGATACGGTGACCAAGCTGATGCTGTTGTTCCACAAGTACAAGTTCCGTTTTTAGGGATTTTCGGGGAAGCAGATGCTGGTATTCCTGTTGAGCGTGTCAGGCAAATCGAGGGATTGCTTCAAGAACATGGCAAAATACACGAAATTAATATTTATCCTGATGCGCCCCATGCTTTTTTCAATGATACACGTGACTCCTATCGTGAAGACCATGCTCAAGATGCGTGGGCAAAAACGCTTGCATGGTTTGATAAATATTTGATTGAATAAGATTAATGTTTAAGCTTTTTAAAAGTGATAAAGCCAATGTATATGAAGAACTATGGAAACGTTGGAAAATAAAGTCGTATCGGATTTCGCTAAAAGTGAATTGGGAGTTCCTAAATTTCGATCGAGAAATTCTGAGTGATATTATATCAATCAAGGTTGACGGCTATCATGGGCATTTTCTTCAAGATTATACAACTTATCCTTATGTTCATGAAGAAGATAACTGGTCAGTTGATGGGTTATTTGAACAATTAGATTTTTATCCGACTGTTCAATATGATAATGTATATGGGTTTCCGAAAAAACTTGGGAATGCTGGTGATTGGGTGATTGAAGTTATTAAATTTGAGATTTTAGAATATGAAGAAGATGAAACACTAGAAGAGCGTTTTGAAGATATAATTTATGCTTTTAAGTGGTCTTTTAGAAAACTACGACATAATATTCAATGGCATTATCTTTCACTCAAATTTTATTTATTGGGTAAGCGTCAGACTATCACACTCAAAGATTATTTGATGACAGGAAGTTTTGGTGGCATTCAGATAGACACAGAGCAGGAAAAGGTAATTGAGATACTAGGTGGATTAAATGGTGAGTCGAAAGAATTTAAACTATGGGGCATTCATAGCCTTGAAGTTGGTTTTGGTGAATATGACGAGGGATTAAAAACTAATTTTATCAAATATAATTGTCATGGATTTTATCAAGATAAACGTTTTCCGCCAGCTATACATATCAAAGGATTTCTACCTGAATATAAAGATACAACTCTTGAAGAATTTATCTTTCATTTGGAATCTGAACATATACCTTATGAGATCAAATGGGAAGAGTTAATGAACATACGATTCCCCCGTGTTTATGTAAATGAAATGACACAAGTAACTTTTGCTGAAGATACTTTAGCAATTCTTGGAATATACCCTAATACATAATAAGGACTAATAATTTATGCCAATACGATTTTTTACTGCTGGAGAGAGCCACGGACCTGGGTTAACCGCTATCCTTGAAGGGATGCCTGCTGGGTTACCACTCTCGATCGAAGACATCAACACTGATTTAGCGCGTCGTCAGAAAGGTTATGGCTCTGGTGGACGGATGCAAATTGAGAAGGACAAAATTCGGATTACATCAGGTGTCATGAATGGCATGACAACAGGTGCGCCGATTGCTTTACATGTCGAAAATCGTGATTTCAAAAACTGGAAAGAAAAAGATATCACGCCGATTACAACCCCTCGCCCTGGTCATGCGGATTTAACGGGTGCGGTCAAATATGGCTACCGTGAATTGCGCTTATCACTTGAACGGGCAAGTGCGCGTGAAACAACGATGCGTGTGGCAATTGGTGGGATTTGTAAACGCTTTTTAGCTGAATTTGGAATCACGATTGATGGCTATGTCACGCAGATTGGTGATGTCAAAGCTGATTTGTCGGAGATGTCACTAGAAGACCGTATCGCACATAACGAAGATAATGATGTGCGTTGCCCTGATAATGATGTTGCCGAACAAATGCACGAAGCGATTCGTCAAGCCAAGATTGGTAAGGATACGCTTGGTGGCATCTTTGAAGTTGTTGCTCGGGGTGTGCCTGCTGGTTTAGGGTCACATGTTCACTATGACCGTAAATTGGATGCCAAATTGGTCGCGATAATGGTCAGTATCCAAGCGATGAAGGGTGCGGAAATCGGTGATGGATTCGAGAATGCGACTAAGCTAGGGTCACAAGTCCATGATGAGATTGTTGTAGATGGTGATGGCAATTTATCACGTCGGACAAATCGGGCTGGTGGGCTAGAAGGTGGTATTTCGACAGGTGAGCCGATTATTGTACGGGTGGCGATGAAGCCAATTGCCACGATGTTACGGGGTGCTGAATCTGTAGACTTGGCAACCGGTGAAGTCAATATGACAGTCTATGAACGTAGTGATTTTTGTGCCTTACCGCGTGCTGTGCCTGTCGGTGAGTCAATGATGGCAATTGTTTTGGCTGATGCGCTAATGGAAAAACTGGGTGGGGATAGTATCGAAGAAATGAAACCCCGTTTTGAAGCATTGCGTCAGAATCGTATCGATCACTTGCCAATGGATAATGTAGAATGGCGATTTGGGTATGAATAATGTGAGTAATATCGTTATCACAGGTTTTATGGGAACAGGTAAAACGACTGTTGGTCAACTGGTTGCGAAGAAGCTCAATCGAAAATTCGTTGATATGGACGAGGTGATTGAGAATCGGACAGGTTTGACCATTCCTCGAATTTTTACAGGCTATAGTGAACGGTTTTTTCGTGCAATGGAGCACGGGCTAGCACATGAATTGGCGATGCAGTCAGGTCTAGTCATTGCAACAGGTGGTGGTGCATTAGTTCAAGATGACCTACGCGAGATGATGGGGCAATATGGCACACTCGTTTGCTTGAATGCCTCGGAAGAAGAAATTAAAGTGCGTTTGAGCGAGACAGATGGTCGCCCTTTAGCTGGTGATTGGGAGCGTCTTTTGCAAGAACGACGTGAGGCTTATGCACAGATTTCGTATCAGATTGATACAACCAATATCTCGCCTGAAGAAATTGCTTATGAAATCATTGCCTTAACGGAACAGCCGATTCATGTGACGACACCAACGGGTGATGGCTATAATATTTGGGTGATAGAAGGCGTGCTAGATAACATAGACCAACATTTGGATGTGATTGGTTTAAATGGACATGTTGTGATTATATCCAATGATACGGTTGCCCCCTTATATGGTGAAAAGCTAAAAAGTAAGTTGCCGAATGCTGACCTACTGGTTGTGCCTGATGGTGAAGAATACAAAAACCTCGAAACGATTGCTACCTTATATGACAAAATGTTGGAAGTTGGTGCTGACCGAAATACAGTCGTGATTGCGCTGGGTGGTGGTGTGATTGGTGATACGGCAGGGTATGTTGCGGCAACTTATATGCGTGGTATTAAGCTGATACAGATGCCAACTAGTTTGCTATCGATGGTGGATTCCAGTGTTGGGGCCAAAGTCGGTGTGGATTTACTACAAGGCAAAAATCTAATCGGTGCGTTCAAACAACCTGAAGTTGTGATTATTGATACCCATGTGTTGGAGACCTTGCCTGACTTGCAGTGGCAATGTGGGATGGCGGAAATTATCAAACATGGTTTAATTTCCGACCCGAGTTTGCTTGAGCCTGAATTATGGGAAAAAGATAATGCTGTACGCTTAGTTCGTAAAGCTGTGCAAGTTAAAGTGGATGTCGTTCAGGTTGACCCCTTTGAGCATGGGATTCGCGCTCATTTGAATTTAGGACATACTTTTGGTCATGCCATTGAAAAAGTGACACATTATGCTGTGTCTCATGGTGAAGCAGTCGCTATTGGGACAATGAAAGCGGTTCAATTATCGCATAAACTGGGCATGATTGGCGATGACTTGGTTGGACGAGTAGAATCGATTTTTAAACAGATTGGCTTGCCGACACATATCGATCTCGACCCAGAAGAGTGGTACGCAGCGATGTCTACTGATAAAAAATGGAAAGCTGGAAAATCACGATTTGTTTTGCTCAAGGGCTTAGGTGATGCGACAGTGGTAGAAGGTTTACCCAAAGAGGATATTATCGACATTTTAAAACTCTAGTTAGAACGAGTTGGAAATAATCTTATGACAAAACATATTTTATTATTACATGGTCCTAATCTGAATTTATTGGGAACACGTGAACCCGATGTTTATGGAAATATGACACTTGAAGATGTCAATCAAGCGGTGCAAGCTCATGTCAAACCTTATGGTATTGAGATGCGTGTCCAGCAATCGAATCATGAAGGCGAATTAGTCGATATGTTGCATATTGCACGAAATTGGGCGGATGGTGTTGTCTTTAACCCCGGTGCATATACGCATACCTCGGTTGCACTACGCGATGCGATTTCTGCTGTGATGTTACCTGTTATCGAAGTTCATCTATCGAATATTCATGCGCGCGAAGAATTTCGCCATAAGTCGCTGTTGGCAGGGGTGTGTATGGGACAGATTGGTGGATTTGGATGGCATAGCTATCTATTGGGTGTAGATGCACTTTTGCTTCATTGGAATATATTAAGCGATTAACTGGTAACTCATTACGAAGAGTTGACGGTAATTTTGGTAATGTCGTCGGTAGGCGCAAATGATAACTTGTCGCTATACTGGAGGATATATTTTTAGAGACTTAGATTGGCAAGGTAATATATGGTCACAAAAGCAGATATTCTAGAACAAGTAGATAAACAGAATGTGCAGTTTGTTGCGCTTTGGTTCACAGATATTACAGGGATTGTCAAAAGTGTGATGATACCTGCTAGAGAACTGGAAAATGTTCTGGAAAATGGGTCACATTTTGATGGCTCTGCGATTGAAGGATTTGCACGTGTTGCCGAAAGTGACATGGTTCTTGTGCCTGACATATCGACATTTGTTATTTTGCCTTGGACACAGGAAGATGAGAAAACTGCTCGCTTGATTTGTTCAATTCATACACAAGCTGGCGACCCATTTATTGGTGATCCTCGTAGCTTACTGGTGAAGTCATTAGACCAAGCTAAAGAAATGGGTTTTGATTTCAAAACAGGGATGGAATTAGAATTCTTCCTGTTCCCTTTTGATGCACACGGTCAACCGATTATTGGCTCTAATCATGACATTGCTGGATACTTTGATATTCCTGATGACCCAATTCGTTCATTACGCCGTAGTATGTTATCTGCGTTAACGGGTATGGGTATTGGGGTTGATTCCACCCATTCCGAAACAGGTATTGGGCAACATGAAATTGATTTTCAGTATGTGGGTGCATTACAGTCTGCTGATAACACGCTTACCTCACGTGTTGCGCTCAAAACGATAGCTGTAAAATATGGCTATTATTGCACATTTATGCCACGCCCTCATGCTGATTTACCGGGGTCTGGGATGCACACCCATCAGAGTTTGCATGATATTGAGACAGGTCAAAATGTTTTTGCTGATGTCGATGCTGAATATGGTCTTTCTGATATTGCAAAATATTTCCTTGCAGGGCAACTTGAACATGCCAGAGGGATGTCAGCAGTTTTATCACCCTTGGTTAATTCATATAAACGCTTAGGGACAAGCTTTGAAGCTCCGATAAATGTTACATGGGCGCACGTAAACCGTAGTGCATTGATACGTGTACCAAGCACCGCACCTGGCAAAGAATATCATACACGTTTAGAACTTCGTTGCCCTGACCCAACAGCAAACCCATATTTAGCTATGGCGGTTATGTTGCAAGCAGGTTTGGATGGCATCCGTCATCAAATGCCACTGTCTGACCCCTTAGAAGAAACTCTGATGCAAAAACAACGGGGGCGGATGCGTCAAATTGCTGTATTACCTCAATCGCTTGAAGATGCTGTTGATGCCCTCAGCCAAGATGATGTCATTTTGTCCGCACTCGGTCCATATGTGAGTGACCGTTATATTGCTGCGAAGCGACAAGAGTTTGCTGAATACAATCGCCAAGTGACAGAATGGGAAGTCAAACGGTATCTTAGTCGCTTTTAGCTGTGAGTTTATGGATACGGTGGAGTGCATTTTGGGTATCTTTGTTATGAATTGCAACAGAGATACTACAATTTGATGGTCCCATCGCCAACCCTAGAACATGTATGTCATCTAATTGTTGTATAACTTGCGCCATTAATTTGGGTGACTGGTTCAGGTTGTTCCCAATTGTTGTAATGATTGTGACTGTGCTTATTTCCCACGGCATCTTCTCTGGATACTCTGCCATCTTTTCTTCGATTGCTTGTCTTAGGCGTTCAACACCATCAATTCCGATGCTGGTTGGTATAACAACACATAGGAAACTGCTAGATGATGATTGTGATGAGATCATTACTTCTGAACGCATCCCTAATGTTTTAAATAGGGTGTTCCCTACCATTTTTGTGATACCCGCCATAGACCCACTAACGGGACGTGATAGAGCAAGGGCTTGAATGGATGTGACTGCTTTGATACATGCGGCTTCTTCTCGTATGTCAATGGATACCAGTGTACCAGTTTCTTGTGGTTTAAAGACATTTTTGATGCGGAGTGGTAATGATTTCTCCATAAGTGGACCAATCATTTTGGCATGTAGAATTTTCGCTCCGAAGTATGCTAATTCACCGACTTCATTATATGTTAACTCTTTGATGACATGGGCATCTTCGACTTCACGCGGGTCTCCTGACATCATGCCATCGACATCTGTCCAAATCCAGACTTCTTCGGCATCAATAATTGAACTCAACACAGATGCAGTATAATCTGTGCCACCGCGCCCAAGTGTTGTGGTTTCACCATT
Organism: uncultured Anaerolineaceae bacterium; assembly: GCA_964352825.1. Taxonomy (GTDB): domain Bacteria; phylum Chloroflexota; class Anaerolineae; order Aggregatilineales; family Phototrophicaceae; genus UBA6055. The sequence goes on along the minus strand of CAYGTY010000016.1, from coordinate 35,662 downwards.
GACCGTTGTACCAATATATCCTGTAACAACAGGTATAATCTCACGCTCAAGCATCGGTAATAGAACTTCTTTAACACGTTGTTCTGTCAGGTCAAAAATAGGGTTGGCATTCCCGTGTACATCATCTGTTACAAGTAAATCAGTCCCATCAACTGCAACTCCACGTATATTATTTTGGCGCAGTAGTGCTGCAATAATACGAGCTGATAGACGTTCTCCGACGGCAACAATCGAATCACTGACATGTGGTGATAATTCATCATTGAGTGTATTGGCAACCATTTGGCATTGGTCTAGCATATCAAATAATAAGCGGTCAACATCTGCTTGGAGGGCATTCCGTTCGGTTGTGCCAAAGGGTAATTGCTCGATGAGTGCCATGTGGCGTGTGCGTAAGGTTGCTGCAATACGGCGATACCCACGCTGATTGCTAAGCTGTGCGAGTTGTGCTGCTTCTAAGAGCATATCTGTTACGCCTTCTAATGCGGAGGCAATAATCAATACTCGATCCCAGCGTTTGGATTCATGTATGATAATACTAATGACTTGCGACAATGCTGTTGTTGTACCAACGGATGCACCGCCAAATTTCATGGTTAGGATTCCCATGTTATCCTCAATTGTTGTAGCGACTTATAAATCTATCTATAGGCCGCTTGACTGATGGTGTGATTAATTCGTTATCTATTATTTCATTCTAGCAACGGAAACATTGTTATGACAACTGTGATGTTACATTTTTGTACCCTCACATATTGCTTTTGACCTTATTTTCAAGTAGAGTCAATAAGTATTCTCAATGTAAGTAATATACGAAAATTTCCCAATTGCCACCCTCAAGTGGTTGTTGAATGTTTATTGTTAAAGGTGAAACACTTATGACTGATATGCCAGTTGAAAAGAAAAATCTTGTAGCTGGTGTACGCTTCCAAAAGATCGGAAAGCTTTATCATTTTGATTATAGTCGATTTCCTGATTTAAAATCGGGAGATTTTGTTATTGTCGAAACTTTGCGTGGACGACAAATGGGACAAGTGATGGGGTTTACTGAACCTGACACGGGTCGCGAAATTCGTGAAATCCTACGCCCAGCAACACCTCGTGATCTTGTTTTACAACAAGAATGGGAGTCGAAACAATCCGAGGCACTTGTAATTTGCCGTGAAGTTGCGTCTAATATCCGTCACTTCCAAGGGGTTAAATTTGTCGAAGCACAATATAATTATGATGGGAGTGTGGTTACATTCCTCTTTAGTGCTGAGCAAAAAGTGGATACTATTGTTTTAGAAAAACGCCTCCAACGTAAATTTGAAGCGAAAATTGAAATGCGTCAAATTGGACCGCGTGATGTTGCTAAGTTGCTTGGTGGCTTTGGTGCATGTGGCGAAACACGATGCTGTAGCACATTTTTGACTGACTTTAGTCCAATCTCTATTAAAATGGCGAAGGCGCAGGGTATTTCCCTTAACCCATCAGAGATTACAGGGATGTGTGGTCGTTTACGGTGTTGTTTGGTTTATGAATATGAGCAATATGTTGAAGCTCGTAAACACCTTCCTCATCGTAATAAACGTGTTGGGACACCAGAAGGTGAAGCGCGTGTTATTGACGTTATTCCATTGGCAGATGCCGTTGTCGTGGTTAATGACGAAGGTGTTCGTAAAACGGTTGCTCGTGAAGATTTGACCCCACTTGAAGAATTTCGTAAATTAGCAGAAAAAGCCCGTCAACCTTGTGATAAGCATGGTGATGGTGCCTGTGAATGTGGTAAACCTGCAGGGCAACGACAAGCTGATATTGTTGCGGCAAAACAAGCGGACGAATCAGAAAAACCCGAGGGTGAATCTGATGATAAGCAAGCAAAACCAAAATCAAGACGGCGGCGTTCCCGTAAAAGTGATGATGGCGAGAATAAGACCAATCAAAAACGTCGGCGCAGAGGTAAACGGCGCGGACGGCGTAAAAATCAATCATCCGATACTAAAAAAGATTCAGAATAGATTGAGTAGATAATTATGAGTGATGACAATACAGGACAACCAAAACGTATACTGGGTGTATTTGCCCATCCTGATGACCCTGAGTTTTTTGCTGGTGCAACATTTGCAAAGTGGGCGGCTGATGGTGCTGATATAACCTTTGTTGTTGCAACAAGTGGTGATAAGGGCAGTGCTGACCCAAAAATGACACATGAGAAATTGGCAGCTATTCGTGAGGTTGAAGAGCAAAAAGCCGCTGAGGCACTCGGTGTTAAGGATGTTATTTTTCTACGCTATAAAGATGGTGAGTTATTCCCGACTTTAGAATTGCGACGAGATATTACCCGTGTGATTCGTATGAAAAAACCTGACATTGTGGTAACGCTTGATCCAACGGTTTTTTGGTATGGGACAGGTGGGATTAATCACCCTGACCATCGTGCTATTGGAGCAGCAACACTTGAATCAGTTTTCCCCACTGCGCGCGATAGATTGAATTTTATTGAACTTGAACGCGATGAAGGGCTTGATGTTCATAAAGCCTTGACGGTTTATATTGCTGGTGCAGCCGAGCCAACTTTGACAGTCGATGTGACAGACTCAATTGAGACGCAAATTAAGTCCCTATATGAGCATAAGAGCCAAATATCTGATATGGAGGGGATGGCAAAACGCATTCGTGAACGGTCACTTGACCCCGAAGCACCTGCTGAATATCCTCGTCATATTGAAAAATTCCGAGTTATCTATTTAAGGTAATTTAATTATGAGTATAGATTTTCTAGCTGAAGCTGAAGCCCTACGTGAAGAGTTAGTTGAACGCCGTCGGGACTTTCATCGTCATCCTGAATTAGGGTTTGAAGAAGTTCGCACGGCTGGTATTGTCGCACAAGAATTGAATGCTTTAGGTCTTGAGGTTCAAACAGGTGTTGGGCAGACGGGTGTTGTGGGTATTCTTGAAGGCGACGGCGATGGACCTACTATTTTGTATCGTGCTGATATGGATGCCTTACCTGTACATGAAGAAAATGAAACTGACTATGTATCAGATATAGATGGTAAAATGCACGCCTGTGGGCATGACGGGCATACTGCTATTGCACTTGGCATTGCTAAATTACTATCGAATCATCGCGATTCATTACACGGTCGTGTCAAGTTTGTTTTTCAACCTGCAGAAGAAATTGGCTCTGGGGCAGAATCGATGATCGCCGATGGGGTTATGGAATCACCAACACCTGATATTTCATTAGGGATTCATCTTTGGAATGATTTAGAAGTGGGTACTGTGAGTGTTGTTTCAGGTCCAGCCATGTCGGGTGCAAGTGGTTTTGAAATTATCGTAACGGGTAAAGGTGGGCATGGTGCAATGCCACATCAAACCGCTGATCCTATAGTATGTGCATCTCAGATTATTGTTGCAATGCAATCTATTGTGAGTCGTAATGCCAATCCGCTTGATACAGTTGTTTTAACTGTTGGCAAAATTCAGGGTGGTAATGCAATGAATGTGATTCCACAAACGGTGACGTTTGGTGGCTCATACCGTATTTTTAGTGAGGATGCACGAGAATTAGTTGAGACACGTTTAAAACAAATTGCAACCAGTGTCGCAACTGCAATGGGATGCTCTGCTGAGGTTAATATTCGCTATGGTATTGGTCCTGTCATCAACGATGCAACTGTTGCTGGACGAGTAGGGGATATATTTTCTCAATTAGGCTCTGTCGATGTTGTGAATCAACCGTGGATGGCATCAGAAGATGTTGGGCTTTTCCTTGAATCTAACGCAGGTGCATATTTATTAGTTGGCTCTGCCAATAACGCGCGAGGACTCAACTATCCACACCATCATCCACGTTTTGATTTTGATGAGGATGTTTTGCCCTTCAGTGTTGGTTTGATGGCAACTGTGATTGCAGATTATCTTCAAATAGGTGAATAAAGATGCCAGAGAAGATTCCATTTAATTGGTTAGAATCCAACGGCTGGCTGGTTTTATCAGGTAGTGTCGATGAACTCAGTGAGATACGCGCTCAATCATTGAGTCGATTAAATGATGGTGGTGCAGTTGCATATATTTCCTTGGCGGGTGATATGGGTGATGCACTGATGGATGATATGATGGACTTGGGTGCGCCAACAGGGTACTTGGTTGACTTAGAAGACCCTGATAATAATGCTATTTATGAACGCCTGACATCCGCAAGTATGATTGTGATCGAACCCGGGGATGATATCGATAAGCTCCGACGCTTGATGACACAAACGGTTATGCGTGCTATTAAAGAAGCCCTTAGTTTAGGAACATTGATTTTGTTTGAGGGTATTGCATCAACTCTTGCTGGTGAACGCATCATACAAGGAAATGGTCAAATCGGGAAAGGGCTTCAGCTTGTTTCTAATTGCCATATTATGCCTGATGTTCGTAGTATTTTGGAAGCAAATAATGCTGAAATCATTTATGCAAAACATCCCGAAACCGTATTTATTGCAATTCAACGTGGGTCTGCACTGGTTTTAGGTCCTCAGCAGTATATTGAGACATGGGGCGATAACCAAATTACTATTAGTTTGGGTAGTGAATCGCAAAATTCAGATTTATCAGACAACAATATCTAAAGGTAAAGTGGGGAAATATGCCGATAACAATTTTAATTGGTGCACAATGGGGTGATGAAGGTAAAGGGCGTGTGGTTGACTGGCTAGCGTCTTCTGCTGATATTGTCGCCCGTTACGCTGGTGGTGATAATGCGGGGCATACTGTCGCGATTAATGAAGATGTGTATAAGCTACATTTGATCCCCTCAGGTGTTCTACAAGATAATGTCATCTCTATTATGGGTAATGGGATGGTTGTGAACCCTGTAAACCTTGTGAAAGAAATCAAAGGTTTGCAGGCAATGGGTGTTGAGATTACACCAGAACGCCTATTGATTAGTTCACGCGCCCACATTATCACACCTGCACATATTGCATTGGATAAAGCAAAAGAGATTGCTCGTGGTGACCAAGCGATTGGCACGACTTTGCGCGGGATTGGTCCTGCTTACCTTGATAAAACAGGGCGCGCAGGCATCCGCATGGGTGATATGCTCTTGGATATTGAGACATTTGCCGAGCGTCTTTATGCTGCCATTGAACGAACAAATGATACTTTGGTGGAGCAAGGTATAGAAGCTCTCAACCCACAAGAGGTTGCACTTGAATATCTTGAAGCCGCTGAGTTCTTAAAAGCCTTTATTATTGATACCTCTATTTATTTGTATAAGGCTCTCAAAGAAGGTAAGCAGATTGTTTGTGAAGGCGCTCAAGGCACACTCTTGGATGTTGACCATGGTAGTTACCCTTTTGTAACCAGTTCTTCTCCAACAGCAGGTGGCGCGTTAACTGGTTTGGGTGTTGGTCCAATGTCAGTTGAGCGTGTTCTGGGTGTCGCAAAAGCCTTTAGTACCCGTGTGGGTGGTGGACCGATGCCAACTGAACTTGTGGGTGATGTTGCTGACCACTTGCGTGGAACAGGTGCGAACTTCTGGGATGAATTTGGTACAACAACAGGTCGTCCACGACGTTGTGGCTGGTTGGATATTGTGATGTTACGCTATGCCGTCAGTGTCAATGGATTTAGTGAGTTAATGCTGACAAAGATGGATATTTTATCGGGCGTTGGTGAACTCAAACTTTGTGTTGCTTATGATATTGATGGTGAACGCTATGAATACCCACCTGTAACCAATGAACAGCTTGAACTTGCAACACCGATTTATGAGACCTTAGATGGTTGGTCAGAAGATATTAGCGGTTGTCGTAAATTTGATGAGTTGCCATCTGTCGCACAATCATATATTCAGCGCATATCTGAATTGTGTGATGTACCTATCAATGTCGTCAGTGTTGGACCAGAACGGGATCAATTGGTTTTGAAGTCATGACAAATCAGGAACATGTCTATAATCAGATGCAGGATACGCCAATAGACTATCCTGCAAAAACAATTGTCTCTTTAGTGCCAAGCATTACAGAGTCTTTGTTTGATTTGCAATTGCAATCAAGACTGATTGGACGTACTGAATACTGCGTTTATCCTGAAAAATTGGTTGATGCAATCGAAGTGATTGGAGGTACAAAAAATCCTGATATTGATCGTATTATCGAATTACAACCTGAACTAATCATTGCGAATTATGAAGAAAATCGTGAAGCTGATGTGATCCAACTACGGGATGCTGGTATTCCAGTTTGGGTGATGTTCCCTAAGACGGTACAGGATGTGTTTAATTTGCTGTGGAACATCATGTATTTGTTTGACCAAACGGATATGGCACCTCGAATTCGTCTGATTGAACGCACTTATGATTGGGTGAATGGGATGGCGTTGCAAGAAGAAGAAAATGCGCCTAAAGTATTTGTCCCGATTTGGCATGATCCGTGGATGACATTTAATGCGGATACCTATATGCACGATTTGTTGCGTGTGTGTGGTGGACTCAATGTCTTTGCCGAACGTGAACGGAAATTTCCACTCCAAGCAGATTTAGGACAGGCTGAAGCATTAGCTGATGATGACCCACGCATTCAAAATCGAGATACACGTTATCCGAGAATCACTCTTGAGGAAATAGAATCCCAACAACCTGATATAATATTATTACCATCAGAGCCATTCCCATTTACTGAAGAGCATATTGAGATTTTTAAAGCTCTTGATATGCCAGCGGCAAAAAATAATCGAATTCATCTCGTTGATGGGAGTTATATGTCATGGCATGGGACACGTGTGGCGTATGCTTTGAGGGATATTCCTGAATTAATTAACCCTGTGGATTAGGTATGAGCGAAAAACCTGAAGGAAATATCGATAGCAGTTTTATTAGCATCTTTGCACATGATGTGACAGGTCCACTTGGTGCAGTTAAAGGTGCGCTTGATTTAGTAACCCATCTTGGCGAATTGAACGAAAGACAGTCTCATTATTTACAACGTGCAGAAGCTGGATTGGTGCGTATTGAGACGATTGTCAATAATTTTCTAGATTATGCACGGTTGAGTGATGGTGTTCCCCTAGATTATGAACCATTGAGTGCTAAAGACATGGTTGAGGAAGTGATTGAGTTATTTGCTGCTGAATTAACAACAAAAGAGATTGAACTGCGGTTTGATAGTGATTCTACTCTTGATTTAGTTGAGGGTGATGAGAATTTGTTGACTCATGTTGTCCAAAATTTGGTGGGTAACGCAATTAAATATAATCGCACGGGTGGCAAAATTTGGGTCACAATTAGTGACGAGCGAGCGTATGTGCGTGTTGATGTACGTGACACAGGTATTGGGATTGACTCTGAAGAGTTAAATAAAATATTTGATAAGTATTATCGTGGACGTACGGGTGATATTACAATCAAGGGAAACGGGCTTGGCTTAGCAATTGCTCGTATGATTGTTGAAAAGCATGGTGGACATATTTGGGTGAACAGCACACTCGAAGAGGGTAGTACGTTTAGTTTTACTATTCCTCGTGAAAGTCGCCATGGAATGGGGTCTAATGTGACAGACTCTGGTATCCGCAGTGCTTTAAAAGATTTTAATATCCCACATCGTGAATCAGCCGTAGAATCTATGGATGATGTTGATGATAATATGCAAGAACCAACAGAAAGTGGTGAGGATTCGCCACGAGATGAATATGAACCATAAGTCTATTCTTGCGACAGCTTGTGAGAAATAGTACAATCCGAATCTATATGATCGCTTTAGGAGTATATGTATGAAACGACTGGGTGTTTTAGCTGGTATTTTCATTGTTTTATTGGGTGGTGGTGCAATTACATCCAATTTGTTTTCATCAAGTTTAGCAATCCAACAAACCCTGAATCCAAGTGGGGATGCACTGACAGCAACCCCCGACCAAGCGGCTGCATTTTTATTGATTGTTGGTTTCATCATTGTGAATGTGGTTGGCGCGGGTTTAACGATTGCTCTCGTATTCTGGCTTTTGAATCGCCAAGTAACAGTTGTAAGACAAGAAACAGAATCATAAGTTTGTTGTAGACAAATATAAATTTATTGACCAGATTACATTGTGATTATGGTCTTTTTGTATACAACATGCTCATTATGACAATGAATATCTAATGTATATCAGGTCTCTACGTAATATAGATGTTAGGATAGGACTTTAATGGCAACTTATATCGGAAATAACCTCAGTTTAGAGGATTCGATACGGGCATATATTGAGCTAACAAAACCTCGAATTGTTATCTTGCTGGTATTCACTTGTGTGACAAGCATGATTGTTGGTGCAAATGGTTTACCCCCCGTGAATATTATTTTGTTTACGATTTTGGGTGGTATGTTATCTGCTGGTGGCTCAAGCGCGATTAATCAGTACATTGATCGTGAAATGGATGCCAAGATGAATCGTACTGCACGCCGCCCGATTCCCTCTGGACGAATTGCTCCGATAAATGCACTGATGTATGGCTTAGGCTTAGTTGCATGGTCTGTTTTTGTGCTGGGTATATTTGTGAATTGGCTTGCGGCAGGTTTAGCATTTTTGGGTGCTATCTATTATGTGGTGCTTTATACACTGATTTTGAAGCGTAACACAGTGGTTAATATTGTGATTGGTGGCGGTGCTGGCGCAATTCCTGTATTGGTTGGTTGGGCAGCAGCTACAGGAACACTTGACCCACAAGCATTTATCTTGTTTGCAATTGTATTCTATTGGACACCTCCACATTCATGGGCACTTGCGATTGTTGTCAATAAAGATTATGCTGCGGCAAATGTCCCAATGATGCCTGTTGCGCGTGGTGAGCGGGTTACACGCTATCAGATTTTATTCTATTCCATTCAGTTGCTCATTATCACACTTATTCCCGGGTTAATGCTATTGATGCCCGAAGCGCCTGTCATGCTTTCTTGGATTTATCTTATCTTAGCTGCTCTGCTGGGCAGTGGCTTGATTTGGATGTCGATTAAGTTGATTCGGGTTAAAGATAAAGCCACGGCTCGTGCTGTTTATAAATATTCATCCGCCTATTTAGCATTTCTTTTCTTGGCAATGATGATTGACCGTTTACTGCTTTAGGATGCTAAAACGTGGCACAACAATCTAAACAACAACAAACAAAAGTCATGGTACTTACAATTGGTTTATTGGTTGTATTTGCCTTTATTTTCCTCATCATATTTGTCATTACTAGCACCTCAACAGGTGAAGCTCCTTCACTTATTTCCGCTGATACCTACTTGACTGAAGTTACAGTTGCTTTAGAAGGTGCAGATGCTTCATTGGGTGAACAATTGATAGAAGATCAAAATTGTTCTGTGTGTCATGTATTAGGTGATGGTACAGTTGCGCCACTATTTGTTGGAATTGCTAATATTGCTGGTGAACGCCATGAACCACTTGGCGCAGAACAATATCTGTATGAAGCAATTATGTATCCAGCGGTGTTTGTTGTGGATGGCTATACAAATTCGATGCCAAATAATTATGATGACTTGTTATCTCAAGAAGAAATTGGGCATATCATCGCTTATCTGATGACATTGACTGACTCTCCTGAAACAGAATCATAGTTTCCAGATAAAGTTTAGATACTGAGAGGACATGCTTTGTCATGTTCTTTTTTGATTCACACTCATTGAATTATTTATAACAGGTTATAATGGGTCATTCTTGATAGATTGAAGGATTTATAACACATGAATTTTGATGTATTTACAGTGTCGGCATTGGTTGATGAATTTATGGATACGCTGGTGGGTGGGCGGATTCAGGACGCGATTGATGTAGATGCGATGGGGATTGGTTTAGAGATTTATGCGAATCGTTCTCGTCGATACTTATACATGAGTGCTGATTCATCGAATCCTCGTATTCATGTGATGGATAGTAAATTACGGCGGGGCATCCAAAAGCCAACTCAGCTAGGATTACTTTTTCGGCGATATGTTGAAGATGGGCAAGTATTGCATGTGAGCCAACCATCTTGGGAACGTATCATGCACATTGATGTTGCAGGTGAAGAGGGGGAGGTCACGATTATCATTGAACCGATGGTGCGTCGTGCTAATGTTCTACTCGTCAAAGATGGCATTATTTTAGACTGCATGATGCGAGTTGGACCTGAAGAAAATCGTTATCGTCTGAGTTTACCGAATCATGAATATGTTCCACCACCACCAATGGAAGGGCAACTCGACCCTAAACAGGTGACTAGTGATTATTTTTATACGCTATTAGATTCTGTTGAAAAGAAGAATACACAAGTTCGGCGTGTGTTAACGGGCAAAATTTTGGGTATGAGTCCCTTACTTGCAAAAGAAATTGTTTTTCGGGCGACGGGTGCAGATAACACAAAAGTATCTGAGGCAGATGGCGATGCTTTATATGAGGCGTTCAAAGTAGTATTTGACCCATTACTTCACCGAGATTGGCAAACAGGTATAGGACGAATCAGCGGTGTTGTATCGGCATTTAGCCCCTATCCATTGACACATCTGGAATGGCAAGCAACTGAAACGATGAGTGAAGCTGTTACCGAGTTTTATGGCACGATAGAAGGACCTGATGCTTATAACGAAGCAAAAAAACCTGTCCAACAAGTAATAGAAGATACAAAAGTGAAGTTGCGCTCTAAGTTACATTCACTAGATAGCGGCTTGCGAGATGATACTGAGCTTGAAAAATTGAAGCAAAGTGGTGAACTCATCCTTGCTTATCAATATGGTATTCAAGAAGGGCAGGAAGAATTACGCGCTCAATACGAAGTTGATGAACCTGAACTTGTGATTGTACTGAATTCTGATTTAACTCCTTTAGAGAATGCCCAAGCCTATTTTCGGAAATATGAAAAAGCTAAAGGGGCATTGGATGAAGTTCCTCATTTGATTGACGAAACTCAAATAGAACTTGATTATATCGAGCAACTTGAAACTGATTTGATGACTGCTTCCAATTGGGTTGAAATTGATGATGTGATACAAACCTTACAGACCCGCGGACATTGGTTAGGAAAGAAGCTCAAACGACTGGGCGGTGGTGGACGACAAGGACCGCTAAAGGTCGTGAGCCGTGATGGATATGTTGTCTGGGTTGGACGTAACAGCCGACAAAATGAACAGGTGACCTTCAAAACTGCGAATAGTCAAGATATTTGGCTTCATGCTCGTGATGTCCCCGGGGCGCATGTGATTATCCGTAATGATGGACGACGCATTAAAGACGAGCTAATTGCGGAGGCAGCATCAGTAGCCGCATATTATAGTAAACGACGCAATGATGGAAATGTTTTGGTTGACTATACACGTGTCAAATATGTAAATTCGATTCGAGGTGCAGGTCCAGGTATGGTAAGCTATAGGAACGAAGAAACAATTACTGTCGAGCCACAAGATGAAAAGATTTTAAAATGAGCCAACAAAAATTACAGCCACCGATTGGTAAGAAAATAAAGCTATCAGATTTTGACCCCAATTATCATGCTGAATTAGATAAAGCAGGTACAAAAATAGAAATAGCTTTACTGCAAGCTCGCCTCAAGGAGTTGCAAACTAAGTTATTTGCGGATAAATCACAATCCTTATTGATTGTCTTGCAGGCAATGGATGCAGGCGGTAAAGATGGTACGATTAAGCATGTGTTTACAGGTGTGAACCCTCAAGGTGTGCGTGTAACAGGCTTTAAACAGCCATCATCAGAAGAACTAGCACACGATTTCCTATGGCGCGTCCATCAACATGCACCCGAAAAAGGATATATCGGCATATTTAATCGTAGCCACTATGAAGATGTTTTGGTGGTACGTGTTAATAATATTGTGCCTAAAAGTGTATGGTCAAGGCGATATGATCATATCAATAATTTTGAGCGTATGCTGGCAGATGGTGGGACGCGAATTCTCAAATTTTATCTGCATATTGACCGTGATGAACAGAAAGAACGTTTTGAAGAACGGCTTCAACGCCCTGATAAAAATTGGAAATTCTCACGTGGGGATTTAACAGTCCGCGAGCAGTGGGATGATTATATGACGGCATATGAAGAGGCGATTTACCGATGTAATAAGGATTATGCGCCGTGGTTTATTATTCCTGCAAATCGTAAATGGTATCGCAACTATATCATCATGAAGACGATTGTCGCGACATTAGAAGACATGAATTTGTCATACCCTGCACCTGAACCTGACCTCGATAAAATTGTTATTGATGGTTAGCTAATCATAGATTCTAGAAGGTTTTGAGATGTTTCACGGATAATATCTTCTGTGGGCATCTCTTGTGTGTCAATATGTTCACTCTCTGTGTATAAAGTCAGGTAATTATAAACATCGTTACCGAGACTCGCGACGATAGATTGAGGCATGATGCGAACATTTTCTAGTTTGTTGAGTGCCTCTGTCCAACGCATCCCATAGGTGATTTCGTCGAGATTCCCCGCTTTATAATCAGACCATAAGGTATCTAATTCACTACGAATGCCAGAGCTTTCGATTGCCTTGTTTTGTTCTACTCGTATTTCATTCCAGAAACTGATAAATTGTTCGGTGAACTCTTCCGTACTCATCGAATTTGCCAAATATGCCTTTAGCATTGCTTTGAGTGTGTTCATGGGTTTGATTCTCCTGCTTGTATGACTCGGCGTGTTTCGTCTAATACTTGTCCAACGGTGATGTCTGTAACACAAGGATGATACATGAGTTTATCGTCATGCCAGTCTAAGATACGACAAGGACGACATGCAATATTGGAGGTCAGTACCGCATGTTGCCGTGCTTGACCCCAAGGTGAAAATTCGATTGGGTCAGCAGGACCAAATAAGGTGACTGTTGGTGTTTGAACAGCCGCAGCAAGGTGCATTGGACCACTATCAGAACCTATTACAGCTAATGCTCTATCATAAAGTGCAGAAAGTTGCCCGAGGTTGGTTGAGCCAGCAATCACATAAACCTTTTCTGTCGTATGTTGGATAATCATACTAATCAGCGGTACTTCGGAGGCTGTGCCTGTAAATATGATCGATGCTGAAAATTGTGTTGATAACATATCTGCTACACGCGCCCATTTTTTTATCTCCCACAGTTTGGTTGATGCACCCGCCCCTGGATGAATGCAGATGATCGGTTTATTAGATGAAATCCCCCAATCTGCAAGATAGCTATTCACATAAAAACGGTCTTTATCATCGACGGGGAATGTGTAATTGATGTCTTTGAGTGCGATGTCACCTGTCCATGTATTGACGAGCCGTAAATTTTGTTCGACAACATGCTGATGTTGATACTCTAATTTTGTTGTTAAAAACGGTGACACATTGTGAACATCATAACCAATGCGTTCACGGATACCTGCAAAATATGCCAACATCGCTCCCCACCAATGATCAGGTCGCATAATAACTGCACTGCTATAGCCTATCTTTCGTAACATGGATGCAGATTGAACGGCTTGTATATAGGGGTTCGGCATATCTGATGGTAGATTTCTGTCAAAACCTGGAAAGGGTAGGGTTAATACAAGGTCGATTTCATCATAATTCGACAGAACCGTTGCAGACCAATCACCACAGAGAACATGGATACTGATATCAGGTCGTTTATGTTTAATGGCACGAATGGCTGGTGTGGATAGCAACACATCGCCGAGGTGGTCAGGTCGTATAATTAAAATTCGCTTATTATTTGTGTTTTGCTGGAATATGGGGGCTTTGGATACAACTTTGAGTAATCCATCGCGAATACGATGTTTTAAGGCAGGTTGATGGAATGCCTCTGACATACGTTTGTTGCGGATTACAAGCGTCTCTCTATCCAAGACCGATTTCCTTATAGGCATTGAGTAAGTGTGGAATCAAGGCTGACCAATCATAATACTGTCGAACTTGTTGGATTGCTTGTTTCCCTAGTTGATGACGTAATTGTTCATCTTTTAATAATGATACTATAGTTTGAGCGAATTCGATTTGCGAATCTGCTATTAATATCGCTTGAAGGACATCCTCGTGTAGTCCTGCTGCTCCAATTGATGTGGAAACAACTGCACATCCTGATGCCATCGCCTCTAATATTTTTAGACGCGTGCCACTGCCCATGCGTAAGGGAACAACAAAAATTGTTGCTGAATAGAGGTAGGGTTGCACCGAATCCACCCAACCTGTAATTGTGATATTATTTTGTTCTGCGTATGGCTGAATACGTGGGTGTGGGTTACGTCCAACAATTGTTAGTGTCGTATCAGGTATATGTTGACGAATATCTGGAAAAATATTTCCAGCAAACCATTCAATTGCATCAACGTTGGGACGATAATCCATTTTGCCTGTAAAGACAAGCTCATTGGTGTTTTTATTCGTATGCTCTGATGGAATATAGTCGTCAACAAAGATACCATTCGACATCACAAATATAGGCACACCCTTATAATCCTCTAAAAATTCCTTATCTTCTTCTGAAACTGCAATGACACAATCAACTGTTTGACATAACCACTGCTCAAAATGTTTGATGCGCCTTGCTTGAATATAAGAGTAGAGGGCAATCGGTAAGCGTTTGATGTTTTGACGGTCTATTGTATAGATGACATGTTGCAATTCGGCTTCGGCATTTAGTGCATCATAAATGACTTTAGCCCTTGATTGATATGATTGAATTGTTGAAAGATAACACCCCAACTCGATACCCGAAAATTGAATGACATCATATTTATTCTGTTGGAGTAGCTCTATCAATTGTTTTTCAAAGGTATCACTGAGTAAACGATATTCAATATCTGCTTTTGTTGATGTAATGAGATTGATGATTCGCTCTGGTTTGCTTCGCACTGGAAGTTGAACTGTGTAGACATCTTCACAAATTGAATAAAGTGGGTTATTGACTATATCAACTTCAGATTCAATAAATGTGAGGAGAGTGACTTGATGCCCGACATCAACTAATCCGCGGATAATACCATAATTGCGAATAGCTGCCCCTGATGCGGTTGGGTAGGGAATATCAGGGGTTAGAATCAAGATATTCATGATTTTCCTAATACCTTGTTATATGTTGATTGGACAATGCGAGCTGTATCTTCCCAGCGGAAGGTCTTTGCTCGTTTGATGCCTGCTATAGATTGTTCTTCACGCCATTGGCTATCAGTCAATACTTTAATGATGGCATCTGTAATTGTGCTGAGGTCATGCGGGTCTATCAGCAAACCGACATTGCCTGTAATTTCTGGTAACGATGATAGATTGCTGACGATTGGAACTGTACCACATGCCATCGCTTCGAGTGCTGGTAAACCAAACCCTTCATAGAAGGATGGAGTAATTAGTGTAATCGCATGATTATAGATTGGGACAAGTTGCTCATCGGAAATGTTGTTTGCAAAGATGAGGTGGTCGTTAATGTCAATAGATTTAATGTCCTCCATCAGTTGCTCATAATGCCATCCAGCACGTCCTACAAACAAGATAGGAGGAGCATCAGGATATTGTGTCAGCAAGTCACGATAGGCTTTCACCAACCCAACAAGGTTCTTTCGTGGTTCGAGTGTTCCGACAACCAAAATATATTCTGATGGTAAATTTAGTGATTCAAGCACGGGTTGGGTTATTGATTTGGGTAGTGGCTTGAATTTTTCATCAACACCCAACATATGAACCGTAATTTTATCCGCAGGGACAGCTAACATATCAATCATATCGCGTTTAGTAGATTCGCTATCCGAGAGAATATGGTCAGCTAATGTGACAGCCGATTGAATTTGGTTGTTATAAAATTGGCGACTGTCAGCAGTAATATATTCTGGATAGTGCATAAATGTTAGGTCATGCACAGTAATGATATGATGTTTAGCTGCGCGGTAGGGTGGAATAAAGTCAGGGCTATGGAATAAATCTAGCTGATAGCGCAATAGCTCAACAGACATCGCTAATCGTTCGATTCGATGATGTGCAGGTGTCCATAATTTAGCCGAATTAAAGCTAGTCACAATGGGTTGAGTTGCTTTGCGACTGTGAAAAACGGTGTAATCATGGTCTGTATGGAGTTGTTCAAGTGCTGATATGGTACGTCTGATATAGGTGCTAATACCACCAATTCGATAATATGTCAGACGTGCATCAATTCCTATATGTGCCATATTGCGAGTATAGCGGTATCATAGTCTACATACTAGATAGAACCATCAAAAAAGGAACTTAATGATGACAAAATATGATGTAGTGACCTTTGGTGAGTCGATGTTACGCTTAACGCCACCTGATATGCTACGGATTGAACAAACACGCTCGTTTGATATTTATGTTGGGGGAACCGAATCTAATACTGCGGTTGGATTATCCCGTTTGGGGTTGAAAGTATCTTGGTTTTCAAGACTCCCTGATTCACCCTTAGGGCGATATGTCGGCAATCGTATTCAACAGTATGGGGTTGATGCGAGCCACATTGTTTGGGCACAGGATCACCGCCTCGGTATTTATTTTCATGAGCAAGCAGTATCTCCGCGCTCCAGCCAGATTATTTATGATCGTAAAGATTCTGCAATTAGTTTGATGAAACCCGAAGAATTACCTGATGACCTATTTCAAGCTGATAGTGCGCGCCTTTTACATGTGACGGGGATTACATTGGCAATCGGAGATTCTGCCAAATCGACTGTCCATGAAGCTGTTAAACGAGCAAAGTCCTTTGGGTGGTTGGTGAGCTTTGATACAAACTATCGCAGTAAATTGTGGACGGCAGAAGAAGCAGTTGCTGGTTGTGATGGTGTTATGTCAGAATCCGATATTATTTTCTGCCCATTAGGGGATTATCGTGTGATGTATGGTGACGAACCCTCCGAACAAGCGATTGAGGTCTTAGCGGAGAAATATCCGAATAAACTGATTGTGATGACTTTGGGTCGGGCTGGGGCAATGGCACGGACATCTGATGGAACACACTATCAACAAGAAGCGATTATCGCACAAGAGGTTGGACGTATTGGTGGTGGAGATGCGTTTTCGGCTGGTTTCATGTATGGTTATTTGACTTTTGATGATGTGCAAACTGCCCTAAAATGGGGTGTTGCGATGTCCGCCCATAAATATACGATTCATGGCGATCTACCTCTAGTGGATTACAATGAAGTGGCTTCTTTAGTTGAAGGTGAAGCGGGTGGTGGGCTCAAACGTTAAGAAATATGCAACAATAAATGCGTAAAATACGTTATATGTTATGATGGATTTATCAAAGAATGATTCGTTAGGATTAAAACACTCATGAAGTATACAAACTCAAGCAGCTGGCGATTATTTTTTCTAGTTGTATTACTTGGCATTTTTTCGATTGGCTTGTTATCTCATCAAGCAAAACTTATTGAGAGTCCGAATTTAAGTGTTCAAGATAATGAATTTTCTTATTCCGATACAACCCAATCTGGAACAATTAGCGGAAACACATTTAGTCATCAAACTGTGACCTATGCACTGGTAGATGATATGCCGATGGTTGAGGGCGATATTATTTTACGATTAGATGGTGAAGGAATGCAGACAGCGGGAACAGGTATTCCTTTTGTTGATCGCCGCTGGACAGATGGAATAGTCCCGTATGCGATTGACCCTGCTTTACCTGACGTATTCCGTATTCACGATTCGATTGAACACTGGGAAGCTGTGACAGGCATTCGCTTTGTTTTACGTGATGATAGCAATTCACAATTGTATCCTGATTATGTTTACTTCCGCCCATCAACAGGGTGTTCCTCTTATGTTGGACGTGTGGGTGGTATGCAACCAATTAATCTGGCGCAAGGCTGTACAACAGGCTCGACCATTCACGAGATTGGTCATGCAGTAGGTTTGTGGCATGAACAGAGTCGAATTGACCGCGACGACTATGTGACGATTCACTATGAAAACATCCGACCTGAGACAATCTTTAACTTCAATCAGCATATCTCCGA
The DNA here is from genome assembly GCA_964352825.1 of uncultured Anaerolineaceae bacterium. Taxonomy (GTDB): domain Bacteria; phylum Chloroflexota; class Anaerolineae; order Aggregatilineales; family Phototrophicaceae; genus UBA6055. The sequence continues at coordinate 17,741 of CAYGTY010000016.1, read as the reverse complement.
TGGTGAAGATATTGGTGTGTATGATTATGACTCGATTATGCACTATCCGCGTTGGGCATTTTCCAAAAATGGCGAAGACACAATCATCCCTAAACAAGAGGTTGAAATCGGTCAACGTCAAGTTCTGAGCCAAGGTGACATTGATGCGATTGCTTATATGTATCAAGATATTCTTCAGCCAGCGATTGGAGACTAGTGAATGGCACTTGTCACGGGACGCGTTATTTTTGACGGTGGTTTACCCAATGTCATTGATGGTGTACTCACTGTTAAGCTAGAAGATGTAAGTTTGGTTGGGATGAAGTCTGAACTGGTTGGGACATATAGTTGCGAGTTGAACAATAGTAATATTGATGGACTGGACTTTGAAATTCATCCTAATGCGAATAGTCCTGATATTAATCCACGCTCGAATTATGTTGTCACAGCTCATTTTAGTACCCATCCTGATGATGACAGCGATGGTATTCGTCAAGGTGATTATTTGACGATGCAAAGCTATCCTGTCTTAACACATGGAAACCCGTCAACAGCCACAGTTGAGTTAAAGCGCATTGGATAAAATCAAAAGGTGAGAGACATCTTGCCTTTTTACATACAACTTTTCGATGCTTTCTATGTATACTGGAGAATGCAATATGAATGAAACACTCCATACATATTTTAATATCTTTTATAAAATTGTCGTTCATATTCTTTTGTTTAGTATTACAGTTTTTGTCTGCCTCATTGTGTTGTCAGATTTAATATTTCCCCAGCTAACACCACTGGCTTTTTCTTTAGGGTTTCTAGTGGTCTGCCTAATGGTAGCAGGACTTTGTTTATATGGTATTTGGCAGGCGACTTCATCACAGCTTCGTCTTGATAGGATTGTCTTTGGACTTAATTTTGATGATGCTAGACAAGAAACAATTGATCGGGTGATTTATTTCTACTCCTTGGTGAATATATATTTCATTGCGAATACTGTAATTGTCGTTGGGTTCTGGTTTACATTCCCCGAACAGCTATCACGGGCAGAGCCTCTAGCATATATCCTCACTATTCTATCCGCATTATCGGGTTACAGTACCCGTGTTATCCGTAGTCGTTTCGATAAATTATAGCCACTGGAAGCCTCTCTTTAACTCAGAGTTTGATAAGTAAATTAATTTTTACTAGCGAGTGGCGATTGTATACAATATAATTCAAAAATTGTTTACTATAAATGAAATTATAAACCTCCATGACACAAACAACTATAGATAAGCGCCATCCGTTTATACGGTTACTTGACTATGCTTCAGTTTACAAACGTCGCATCGGTATTGCTACGATTTATTCTATTCTTGGTAAAATATTTGATATCGCTCCTCCTGCCTTGATTGGTGTGGCTGTTGATATTGTCGTTGAACGTCAAGATTCGCTATTAGGACGGATGGGTGTGACTGATTTGACGATGCAATTGGTCATTTTGGGATTAGTGACATTATTTATATGGATTATGGAATCTGTGTTTGAATATGCTCAACGTGTCTATTGGCGGTATCTGGCACAGTCGATGCAACACGATTTACGCGTTGATGCCTATGACCATATCCAACACCTCGAAATGGCATATTTTGAAGACCAGAGTACAGGTGGCTTAATGTCTATTTTGAATGACGATATTAATCAGCTTGAGCGTTTTCTTGATGTTGGCGCAAATGATGTTATCCAAGTCACGACCACGGTTCTTGTGATTGGTGGAGTGTTCTTCCTTATTGCTCCGAGTGTCGCATGGATGGCAGCTATTCCGATTCCATTGATTATTTGGGGGTCGATGCGCTTTCAGAAAATGCTAGCTCCACGTTATATGGATGTGCGTGAACGGGTGAGCATGTTGAATCATCAACTCTCCAATAGCTTAAGTGGGATTGCTACGATTAAGAGTTTTACGGCTGAGTCACATGAAGTCTCTCGTTTGCGGTCTGCCAGTAATGACTATGTGGAAAGTAATCGTAGTGCAATTCGCTTAAGTTCAGCATTCTCTCCTTTAATCCGTATGATTATTGTATCGGGCTTTATCGCAATCACCATAGCAGGTGGTCAATTGACATTTGATGGCACATTAGCTGTCGGTGCATATAGTGTTTTGGTCTTTATGACACAACGTTTATTATGGCCTTTGACGCGCTTGGGCGAAACATTTGATCAATATCAACGCGCTATGGCTTCTACTAACCGCATTCTTGAATTATTAGGTGTAGAATCGCAAATTAACGATGGCGCAGAAACCCTCGCTCTAGAAAATGTAAAAGGTGAAATGAAAGTTGATAAGGTCAAGTTTGCTTATAGCGATGGTCGTGAGATTATCAAGGGGCTGACACTCGACATTCCTGCTGGCGATACGATTGCGATTGTTGGTGCAACAGGTGCGGGTAAAAGTACCGTGATTAAGCTATTATTACGCTATTATGACGTGACGGAAGGGCAGGTCACCTTAGATGGTCATGATTTGCGTGATTTGAAATTAGCTGATATTCGCTCTGCAATAGGTTTAGTGAGCCAAGATGTTTTCTTATTTCATGGAACAGTTCGTGAAAATATTGCCTACGGTACATTTAATGCCAAAGATGAAGATATTATTGCGGCGGCAACGATTGCAGAAGCCCATGACTTTATCATGCAATTGTCAGATGGGTATGACACCATTGTCGGTGAACGTGGACAGAAACTATCAGGGGGGCAACGTCAGCGTCTTTCCATTGCTCGTGCAGTATTGAAAGACCCACCGATTTTGATTTTAGACGAAGCCACTTCATCGGTTGATAATGAGACCGAAGCCGCGATCCAACGCTCACTTGAGAAGATTGTAGTTGGGCGAACCACGATTATGATTGCCCATCGTTTATCGACTGTGCGTAATGCCGATATGATTTATGTCTTACAAGATGGGGCATTAAAAGAAAACGGCACACATGAAAAATTAATTGACATCAATGGTCTGTATGCCGCTCTCTGGCGTGTTCAAACAGGTGAACGGATTTTCTTAGAAGCAGGTGATTAGTGTATCTGTGCTAACATCTGGTCGATGACTTCCATATTACGGACAGCATCCGATGGCATAAAACGTGGTGCGCGATTATTGATAAGTGCATCTGCAAAATCTTCAACCATCAATTGATAGTGGTCAGCAGCGGAGATGGTGTGTTCTGTATAATCATCTCCCTGCCAATGTTTGATTAGTGTATCGGCATCTTTTTCAGGTACAAAACTGGTGGGTAGAACAATTTTCCCCTCTGTACCCTTGAGTGTATAGGTATGTTCTTTATGAGCCCGTAAGCTACTTTCAAAATGCCCGACAACACCTGATGGGAATTTGAGTGTTCCTGCTAATACCTCATCAACGCCTGTGACATCACCAATACGTGCAGATGCTGTAACAGATTCAGGTTCTTCTCCAGTCATAAAACGCATTAAATTGATGCAATAACACCCTACATCCATCAAGCTACCACCAGCGAGTTCTTTGCTTAGGCGGATATTGGCTTCATTAGTAAGACGGAATGTGAAACTCGCGGTGATACTAACAAGTTCACCGATGCCACCACTCGCAATAATGTCTTTGACTTTGGCATGTTGCGGATGAAAGCGGTACATAAAGGCTTCTGCCAGTGGCACATTATGTTTCTCAAATGCGTCAACAATAGTTTGTGCTTCGGGTGCATCACTCGCAAATGGTTTTTCACAAAGCGTCGGTTTTCCTGCTTCTGCACATTTGATGCTCCACTCTGCATGGAGGCGATTGGGTAGGGGGATGTAGATAGCATCAATATTAGAGTCGTTGATAAGCTCTTCATATGTCCCATAGGCGTTTGGAATGTTCTGCTCCTTAGCATAAGCTTGTGCGCTTTCTAATGAACGACTCGCAACAGCCATTACTTCCCCATTATGAGACGCGTGAATAGCAGGGATAACACGGCGTGCAATATTAGCGGTGCTTAAGATGCCCCAACGTATTTTATCTGTCATAAGATTGTCCTAATTTGTTAATTTATAACCATTTGTCGATGATTGTAGCGAGTTCTTTACGTTCTTTCAAAGAAGTTAGTGCATGATTCACTAATTTCCAAGCATCGAGACGGTCAATTCTGAGCGCAATTGCATAGACTTCATCCGTGATATAGCGTTTTTGAGGTTGCCATTCGGGATGTTCTTCTAAATACAGTCTGTAAGTAGTTGCATCCACCAGTGCCGCATCGGATTGTTCTAAGCGGACAGCATCAAGAGCATATTGGGGTAGTTCGTAAGGTTGATGTTGCATACGTCCGATACGTTTTTCCCAATTGCGAATCTCTGCCTCAGCTACACTCCCAAATTCATAGGCAATACTATATCCCTGCATAAATTCCATCATCGTAATTGGACTTTCTGCTGGTGTGATAAGAAGCAAGCCTGCATTGAAATAATGTTGTGTATAACGCACTTCTGCCATACGCGATAGGTCTACCCGTAAAGCTGAGATTATCATATCAACTTGGTCTGCAATGATTGAATCGTATAACCCATCAAAGCCTATGTTTACAAAACGAACAGGTAATCCGATTTCCTCGGCTATTGCGTTACCGAGGTCAATATCTAGCCCCCATAATGACTGACCATCATCGACTGCAAAGGGTGGGAAGCTTGCATCAACTCCAATACGGATTTCTTGATATGGGAAAGCAATCTTCGGATTAATCGGTTTTGAGTTTTTATACTCGCGATATAAATACCATACGGAAAACACCGATGCAATACCACAGACCACAACCGTAAATAAGGTTAATCGTATTATTTTTCTTCTGGTGGTGGTAACCATAATGTATCACTCCGTTGCCATCCGCGTGCATAAGCCTGGATGGCATAATAAATAGGTTTTAGTGTAAATTCGGGCGTTACGAGGGTGAAATTGTCTGGATAGCTATTAAATGGGGCAGGATAACGAAATGCCCAAATACAGAGTTGGTCAACCCACGCCCAATTATCTTCGACATATTGAAAGGCTTGAACGGTATAACTTGACCGTTGCGAAGGACGGACAGCTTTTGTCCAACGTATATTATCATTCCAGCCACTTTCAGTAATGAATACAGGTTTTTCAGGGTTATCATATTTAAGCATGATGTCATGAAGTAATTCTGCCCGTCGAAAGTTAAGCGACTGGTCGGCAGGTTCGGCATCGGTTGGCTCAGTAAATCCGTAGGTGTGAATTGCAAGGGCATCGAAATAATCTGATGCACCATTGATATATATATCTTCAAGATAGAGTAAATCACTTAGTCCTGCATTACTGCCTCGTATTTCGTTAGTGGGTGCTAATGCGCCTGCTAATATCGTGACAGCAGGATTCACAGCTTTGATTTTTGGATAAGTAGCTTCTAAAAGACGAACATAAGCAGATGGGTCAACGGGTCGGTAGCCCCACTCAAAAGTCAGATTCGGTTCATTCCAGATGATGATATGGTCAATCACCCCTTTATAGCGTTCTGCAAATATACTCGCGAAGGTCGCAAAGTCTTCAAATGATTCATCAGGTAAATAATTCAGAGTTGTAAAAGAGTCTTCAACATCAGGGCGCGCCCAACTGGGTACAAAACCCAATCGTGCAATGATACGGATTCCCTGATTTTCAGCATGGCGTACAATCAAGTCGGCTTGTTTCCATGAGTAATTACCTTTTGAAGGTTCAAAATATGCCCAGGGGAAAAATTGAACAATGGTGTCTGCACCCATCTCTCGTACAAGCTCGAGAGAACGCTGTATCTTCCATTCAAACACTTCATTTTCAAGCAAAGTATGGACGCAGACATGTGATTTACTTGTTTCTACCGTTTGTTGCGGTGCAAGTGGCGCGCGACTGGCAATTGGGCTGATATTGGATATCAAAAACCAAACCAGAAAAATCCGTATAAACCATGTTGAAATTGGATTTTTCCATAACATATTGATTGAGATGGAATATGGATTAAAGTGTTTTAACATTGGCTAGCACAATCACTGTTTGATAAACTTATAGTGTTTGATGAGCGGTGCAAAAATTTTTAATGGATATTCGCAAAAAATTCTAATACCTGCCATAATTTAAGTTAAATATTTATACTAAAAAGGATTTGCAGTTTTGCAACAACAAATTATTGCTATGTGGTCAGGTCCACGTAATATTTCGACAGCTATGATGCGGTCATGGGGTAGTCGTCCTGACACTGTCGTAATTGATGAACCTTTCTATGCTCATTATCTCAAACATACTGAATATGAACATCCTGATGCTGACAAAATCATTGCTTACTATGAGACGGATTGGCGGACTATTGTCTCACAGTTAACAGGTATGATTCCTGAAGGCAAAAGTATCTATTATCAAAAGCATATGACACATCATATTCTTGAGTATATGGATAAGTCATGGATGTTGAACATGATAAATTGCTTTCTGATTCGTGACCCACGCCGTATGATATTATCATTCTCAAAAGTGATACCCAATCCAACGGCTGAACAGATGGGCTTGAAACAACAGATTGACCTATTTGATTATATACACAATGAAACGGGTAAAGTCCCACCAGTGATTGCATCAAAAGATGTTCTATCCAATCCATCTCAAACATTGAGCCGATTGTGTGATGCAATTGGTGTGCCTTTTGATGAATCTATGTTGTCTTGGCAGATGGGCAGGCGAGATACAGACGGGATTTGGGCTGACCATTGGTATGCAAGTGTCGAGAAGTCAACAGGATTTATACCATATCGTGAGGATAACACGCCTTTACCTGAATATCTGCAACCTTTATTAGACGAATGCCAAATGATGTATGACCATATGGCACAATATTGTATACGCTAGGGAATATTTTTTATGAAACAAACATTTAATCCAAAAAACAAAGATTTACAGATTAATATTAACGGAACGCTCTATCACCGCGACGAGGCAGGAATTAGTCCTTTTGACTCAGTTGTGCAAGGTGGTGATGCGGTCTGGGAAGGGTTACGCCTATATAATGGGCGTATCTTTAAATTAATTCCTCATCTTGACCGCTTACGTGATTCTGCACTGGCAATGGCATTTACTGAGATTCCATCTCATGATGAACTCATTGCCGAAATCCAAAAAACTTTAGTAGCAAATGATATGGTAGATGGGGTTCATATCCGATTAACCTTGTCGCGTGGTGTAAAATATACAAGTGGTATGGACACACGTTTAAATACATTTGGTCCGACTCTGATTGTATTGGCTGAACATAAACCACCAGTTTATGATAAAAGTGGGATTCGTCTAATTACCTCAGGTATTCGCCGTATTCCACCTGACTGTGTTGACCAAAATATCCACTCATGTAATCTCATCAATTCTATCTTGGCAAAAATACAAGCCAATGCTGCAGGGGTTGATGATGCGCTGATGTTGGATTATCAAGGCTTTGTCGCTGAAACTAATGCAACACATATCTTTGTGGTTGATAATGGGGTGGTCATGACTTCTAAAACAGATTCATGCCCTGAAGGTATTACACGGGCGACTGTTCTTGAAATTTGTGAAGCCAATAATATTCCATATCAGGTGCGCGATATTTCTTTATCTGAAGTATATCGGGCTGATGAGGTATTTTGTACTGGAACAATGGGTGAGCTTGCCCCTGTCGTTGATTTAGATGGACGAACAATTGGTACAGGCGAAATTGGGGATATGACCGTCAGAATTAGCGAATTGTTTCGTGAGCGTACAAAAAATGAAGGTTATCAAGTCATAGCCTTATCGTCGTAACCATTTATTAAATAAGGTCTTAGTATAGGAGTGATTTTGATATGTCAGAATTTTCTTTCGTAGGTAAACCAACACCAATGATTGATGGTGGGTCCAAGATAACAGGTCAATTGAAATATACAGGCGACTTAAGAGCTTATGGGCTGTTGAATGCACGATTGGTCTTGAGTACCTATCCCCATGCCAATATTAATAGTATTGATATAGAAGAGGCGATGGCTGTACCTGGTGTACATGCTGTTATTACTGCTGAAGATTTGCCAAAGATTGCACCGTCATCACGTACAAAATTGTTATTAGCTCGTGATCGTGTAATTTATGTTGGACAACCTGTTGCAATTGTTTTAGCGGAGAGTGAAGCTGCCGCCGCTGATGGTGCTGAGCTTGTTTACGTTGATTATGAACCATTAGATGCAGTAACAGATATGATTGCTGCGATGGCAGACGATGCACCGTTAGTATGGCCCAATGGGATTCAAACGGGTGCAGAAGATGAAGCCGCTCATGGTGCCGATGCTGGTGGTGGTGATGATGACGAGGACGACGATAAACCATCTAATATCGCTGGGCGTAGCAAAGTTGAGCGAGGTGATGTTCATAAAGCATTTGCTGAAGCAGATATTGTCATTGAACGTACCTTTGAAACGCCTATGGTGCATCAAAGCTCATTAGAAACCCAACAAGTTATGGCTCAACCGAACCCAATAACAGGTGGAGTCACAATTTGGGGCAGTATGCAATCTCCATTTGGGGTTCGCCTTGAAGTTGCTGAAGTATTGGGCATACCAGAATCTGATATTCAAGTCCATGCGATGCCTGTTGGTGGCGCGTTTGGTGCTAAATTCGGGCTATATGAGCCATTGGTATCGGTTGTCGCTGTTCATGTTGGGAGACCTGTTCGTCTAGTTTTAACCCGTAGTGAAGAATTACTAACTACTAATCCGTCACCCCCACTGCGTTTTACTGGAAAAGTTGGATTTAAGAGTGACGGTACGTTAGTAGCTGTTCAAGCAGATGTCATTGCTGATACAGGTATTTATCCAAGTGGCTTGGGTGGCTTTGCTGCGATGCAATTTGCGACCTTCTACCCATGCGATAACCTGCTATTAGAGTCGGTTGCTGTGGTGACATTCAAACAATCTGTAGCGGCTTATCGTGCGCCAACTGCACCCACTGCATTTTTTGCTATCGAAACTTTGTTTGATGAAGCTGCCGAACAATTGGGCATGGATCCTGTCGAATTGCGTATCAAGAATGCGGCAAGACCCGGTGATGTAAACCCAACAGGGCAAGAATTTCCACCAATGGGGATGGTTGAGACACTGGAAGCCGCACAAGAACACCCACTATGGAAGAACCGCGAAGAATCTAAGAAAAATGGACGTGGTGTTGGTATTGCAATTGGTGGCTGGATGGGCGCAATCGAACCAGGGGCAGCGGTTTGTAAGTTGAACCGTGATGGTGTTTTACAAGTTCATCTCGGTGCGGCAGATTTATCTGGTACACCAACAACCTTTACTATGTTAGCAGCAGAAACCTTTGGGGTTGATCCAGACCAGATTCGCTTTGTTTATAGCGATACCAATAGTGGACCTTATGCTGGTGGGGTTGGCGGTAGTAAGACCACATACACATTGGGGAACGCTGTTATCCGTGCCGCAGAAGATGCACGTAAGCAGACATTAGCAATCGCGTCAGAAGAGTTTGAAGTGTCTGCTGAAGACCTTGAAATTGTTGATGGTAAAGTCCAAGTTAAAGGGTATCCAGATAAGTCACTGTCATTAGGTGAAATCGCATCAAAAGCGATGACATTCGCGGGTAAATATGATCCTGTGCATGGTACTGGTAGTCAAGCAATTACAGACCGTGCGCCATCTTTCTGTGCTCAAATTGCAGAAGTTGAAGTTGACCAAGAAACAGGCGAAGTAAAACTCATTAATCTTGCTGTTGTCCAAGAAGTAGGACGTGCATTGAATCCAATGGCAGTTGAAGGGCAAATGCACGGTGGCGCAATGCAAGGTGTTGGCTGGGCGTTGTATGAAGAAATGCAATATGATGATAGCGGTCAGTTATTATCAGGCTCATGGATGGATTATGCGATGCCAGACGCAGTACAAGCATCACCGATTCAAACTGATATTATAGAAATCCCGTCTGTTAGTGGTCCATTTGGGGCGCGCGGTGTCGGTGAGCCACCTATCATCCCGACCATTGGTGCGATTGCTAATGCGATTGCACATGCAACAGGTGTTCGTATGACACAAGCACCTATGACAGCACCACGCGTATTAGAAGCAATCGAAAATAGTTAATGAGATTATAGGAATTGGTGAGAGAGCCTGCCGATTGTGTAGGCTTTTCTATTTTGTCTCAGTATTTTCTATGTCGGAATATAGATATATGATAGATATGTTTAATTAATTTGTTGAGGAGCAGTTATGGATTCTGCAAAACTTGAATTTAATGGGTCAACTTATGAATTCCCAGTGATTGTCGGGTCGGAAGATGAAGTTGGCATTGATGTAAGTAAGTTACGGTCGATGACGGGGGCTGTGACATTTGACCCCGGTTATGGTAATACAGGCTCTTGTCAAAGCGGTATCACCTTTATTGATGGTGAAGCAGGTATTTTGCGTTACCGTGGTTATCCAATTGAACAATTGGCAGTTAAATCTGATTTTATTGAAACAACCTATTTGATTATCAATGGTGAACTGCCGACTGAAGCACAATATCAAGAGTTTAAACATCGCCTCACATATCACACATTGATTCATGAAGATATGAAACGTCTTTTTGAGAATTATCCTAAAGGTGCACATCCGATGGCGGTTATGTCATCTATGGCGACATCACTTTCAGCATTCTATCCTGAATCAGATGATCCAGAGATTATTGATTTGAATATCATTCGCTTAATTGCCAAGTTTAAGACTTTAGCAGCCTTCGCTTATAAGAAAGCAATTGGTCAACCTTACATTTATCCACGTAATGACCTAACTTATGCCGCTGATTTCTTGCATATGATGTTTGCTGTTCCATCAGAAGAATATGTTGTATCACCTTTGTTGGAACGCGCATTGAATCTTCTACTTATCTTGCATGTTGACCATGAACAAAATTGTAGTGCATCCACTGTCCGTATGGTGGGCAGTAGCCAAGCGAATTTATTTGCGTCGATTGGTGCAGGGGTTTGTGCATTGTGGGGTCCGTTACATGGCGGTGCGAACCAAGCTGTACTTGAAATGCTTGAAATGATTCGTGCTGATGGTGGCGACTATCAAAAATATATGGATATGGCAAAAGACAAAGACTCTGGCTTCCGCTTGATGGGCTTTGGACATCGGGTTTATAAAAACTTTGACCCACGCGCTGAGATTCTTAAATCGACCGTGGCAGAAGTTTTGGATGCAATGGGTAAAACAGACCCATTATTAGATATTGCTCGTAATTTGGAGAAAATTGCGCTCGAAGATGATTACTTTGTTTCCCGTAATCTATATCCGAATGTCGATTTCTATAGTGGTATCTTGTATCGTGCGATGGGTATCCCTGTAAACATGTTTACCGTTATGTTTGCTTTGGGACGTTTGCCGGGGTGGATTGCGCAATGGAAAGAAATGCGTGATGATCCGAAAATGCGGATTAATCGCCCACGCCAAATTTATGTTGGCGCAAATGAACGCGACTATGTTGAAATGGACGCGCGTTAACTATCTAGTTTTATAATATTTGAAAAGTACCTTGTTGATAAATAACAGGGTACTTTTTATTTTAAACTTATTTGCCACCATCTACCGACAGCACTTGACCAGAAACCCAACCTGCATAATCTGATGCAAAGAATAGAACACCATGTGCAATGTCTTCGACTTTCCCAAGTGTCTTCAATGCGATGTTGTTGATCAGTGCTTTTTGACCATCTTCACCGTAAGAGTCCCATTGACGCTCTGTTGCTGGATTAGAGAGGACGAACCCCGGAGCAATATTATTGACGGTGATAGTCCATTCACCTAATTCATGAGCAAGCTGACGGGTTAATCCAATTTGGGCTGCTTTGGCAGAGGCATATGCTTGAATCCCTGTTAAGCTGATACCTAAACCTGCACCGCTAGAAATATTGATAATCCGCCCATATCGTTGTGATTTCATGCTGGGGGCAACAGCTTGGGCAAAATAAAATGCACCGCGTGTGTTGACCTCAAAAATGCTATCCCAATCGTCTTCACTGATTTCTTCGAGGGGTCTGCCTACTTGACCTAAGACACCCCCTGCATTGTTAACGAGAATATCGACTTTGCTATCTGTTTTAAGAATCTGCTCAACAAAAGAAAAGACCTCATCACGCTTACGGATATTGACGGTAGCGACATGACATTGCCCACCTGCGTCTTCACAGAGTTGTCGTGTCTCTTGAAGTTCGTTATCTAGGATGTCACATGCCCAAACAGATGCACCTCGCCGAGCAAACTCTACTGCAATTGAACGCCCAAAACCATGCGCCGCGCCAGTAACAATGGCGACTTTACCTGTAAATTCTATGTTCATGAAAATTCCGCCTTTAGCTCATCTAAATTATCGGTAGACATGTCACGCTGACCGTCTTCGATTTCTTCTATCATTTCAATCCAACGCTTGGTCATTGGCATCTCAACACCAACGCGCTGACCTTCCATGAGAATCGTATCAAACATTGATTTTTCTGTTTTACGTTTGCGAACAGCAAGGTCACGCCAGATGCCACTATGCGTTTTTGCAGACCGTTGATTAAATGCAACTAAAGCATCAATGGATGTATTCATCGTTTCTTTATCATTATTGATGAATGCGTCAGGTTCAAAACCATTAAAGGGACGTGGCACAATACCGAGTTGGTGGGCGACTTGTAAAACTTCTTTTGCACAGCGAATATAAAGGTCACGATAGCGCATATCAGCTAAACAATCTGCAATAGATTCGTTAGTTAATGCCGTGACAAATAACATCGCGCCATAGGCTTCTTTACCCCATAAATAACCCCATAGGTCATCTGTAATTTTTGTGTTTTCATCAAACTTTAGGAATAATGCTTCCATCTGCTTTAGACGCTCAGTTGTTGAACCATCCAATTCGCCAAGTACCACCGCACCGCGTCCACCATAAAAGATTATCCCCGGTCCATGATAATCCGCACCAAAATTAACAAACGCGCCAACAGTCCGCTCAACACCAACAATCTCTTTGATGATGAGTTCGTTTAGCCCATTTTGTACGGACATTACAAATCCATCATCAGTTAAATGTGGTAAAATCGCCTTAGTTGCTTGCTCTGTATGTTGTGCTTTTGTACAGAGAAGAATGACATCATATTGTCCTGTTAATTGCTCAGGCGTAACGGCTCTAGCAGATACTTGGAATTCTTCAATTGGACCTATAATACTCAGACCATTTTCGTTGATAGTATTTACATGCTCTTCAGCAACATCAACAAATAAAATATCATGACCATCACGGATGAGGTATGCTCCAAGTGTTCCGCCGATCGCCCCTGCACCCCAGATAACTAGCTCCATATTATTCCCATCCTTTTTCGATAAGTGCTCTTGTTTCTTCAATTGCAATATCCCAGATGGCTTGCATATCTTCGTCTGAGCGTTGGAATACACCACCCATATTACCATCAACAAGATATTCACGGGTTGCTTGTGGATTAAGGACTTCCATTTTTGCCATGTCCGCCATTGATTTTTGATGGTCGGGCAATTCAACTCCGTCTAGACGTGTCCATGGGAAGTTCTCCATCCATGATGCGTGTGAGCCTTTCGGGTCGGTTGCTTGGACTTGCGCCCATGTTTTGGGTGCGTTCCACCAATTGTGCCATTTGACTTGACTATCAGATTTATCCATGACCCATTCTTTGACCATGCCTGCTGCTGGTGAATTCCCACCATGTCCATTAACGATAAGGATACGGCGGAAACCAGCGCGATGAATACTGTCTAATACATCGCGAATGACCGATAGATAAGTCTGTATGCGTAAGGTGACCGTCCCTGGATAGGCTGTCCACTGTTGCGCTAGACCATAAGGCACGACAGGAAATACGGGAATACCGAGCGGGTCAGCGACATCATTGGCTAGTTTTGATGAGAGTATACTATCAACACTGAGGCTGAGATAAGAATGTTGTTCAGTGCTACCTGTTGGCAAAATACAACGATCATCTGTTTTGAGGTACTCCTCAACTTGCATCCAGTTCATATTTGAAATTTGCATGATGGATTCCTTTAATATTTTTTTTGAACGTACTCTGGATAGTAGAAATAAATATCAAAAATTACAAGCTTTTTGGTAGATGTGTTCTGATATTCGCGACAATTAGCCAAATGAGTATGAATTTGTCTGAGAACTTATTTTATATAGATATTAATCGACAGATGATTATAGCTTGTGGTAAGTTTGTATTATTACAAATCATAGATATTGTGACTTATGACTGATAAAACGATTCGCTCTGCAACAAAACGCATTAATCACTCAGATTATATTGAATTACAATTCACAGAATCATCACGGCTTGCTGTTGATGAGTTAATTGAACATCTACTTGACATTATCTCAGAACACTCAATAGATGATGATATTCGATTATTTGTCCATAATAAAGATTTACGTCGTGGACAGCCCATTACTTACTTGCTTGGTCAACTAAAAGCTCATCGTCAACATTTTGACATCCCTTTTCGAGTTCGTGTTGCTGCTAATTTCAATATAATACCGATTGCCCAGTTATTAGAATTATTTTTGCGCTCGCTCTATTCAGATAAAATTAAATTTAAGGCGTTTGTTATTACTGATGCTGAAGGCGCGGTTGAATGGTTGTTATCTGAGTAGGTGAGAATAAAAAACCGCTGATATATTTTCTATATCAACGGTTTATCAAAGTTAGTTAGGATTTATCTTTAAGCCATGCTTGATACTCAGCTTCGATGTGTTCTTCCCATGTTGGGACATCAATTTCCCCTGGAGTGTACTTACCAATATTGAGCATTGATTTGCCCCATATATCGCGCGATTGAATATCTTCTGCTGTTTCCACAACTTCTTCTATAAGGTGCGGTGGAATAAAAATAACGCCTGTGGGTGTACCTAAGACAATATCTCCCGGTAAAACGGTTGCATTACCAATCCGAATCGGAATATTGACACCAGCGAGGGTTACATCCGCAATTGCAGTGGGGTCTGCACCCCGATAAAAGAATGTACTTTCCTCAAGCTGAACTATGCCTTGATAATCACGAATCCCACCATCAATTACTGCGCCGCGTTTGGTTTTTGTCTCAATTGATGTCGATAGATTGTCACCAACAAATGTGCCATTTTTGACTTTACCAAATAAATCGACAATAAGAACATCCCCTTCGATTAGGGTATCAATAACCCAAGAATTTTGTCCACCAATGCGCCCTTCAGCTTCACCTTTTTCTTGAATGAGGTCGTTGAAGTCAGGACGATAGGGAATAAACACGGCTGTAACACAACGCCCAACCAGAATGGTATCAGGATGAGTGCGTAGCCATCCCCCCTCAAATTGGAAGTTGAAGCCTTTTTGGCGGAGAATCCCCCATGCTTCTTCGGTACTTGCTTTTTGTAAACGATTAAGCAAATCGTCAGGTACATGTGGGCGACCATCAGGTAAACGGTCAAATGTACTTAATCGGGTAAGTTCTGTAACATTTTCTTTTGAATTGATAATGTCCACAAATAATCCTTTTCTTTTAAATTATATATTAAAGCCAGCCATACTCAGATGGTTTAAAGTTAATCATACTACCGTGATAGTATGGCACAATAGCAAGTTCAGGTTCTGAAACCTCATCAATTTTAGCGTGGTCTTCGGCACTGAGTTCTATTGAGATTGCACCGATATTATCTTCAAGCTGTTCCATTGTTCGTGGTCCGATGATGACACTGGTGACACCTGCTTTTGTCGCACACCATGCTAAAGCGACTTGACTGGGTGTTGCACCTTTTTCGTCTGCGATTTGGATAATCACATCGAGTACATCATAAGCTCGTTCGCTGAAATGTTGTTGTGTCCGTTTTTTGAATGGTCCTTGCATATCACTTGCGATACGGCTATTCCCAGGGACATCTTCACCACGTTTGTATTTTCCAGCCAAAAATCCGCGCGCGAGTGGCGACCACGGTAGAATTGCTAAACCATAGCTTTGTGCCATCGGGATAATCTCACGCTCGATGCTTCGGTCAAGTAGATGATAGGGCGGTTGCTCGCTAATAAAACGGTTTAGACCAAGTTCTTTTGCAACCCACATCGCTTCCATAACCCGCCATGAAGGAAATGTACTTGTACCAATGTAGCGAACTTTCCCAGCATGGATGAGATCATCGAGCGCACGAAGGGTTTCGTCAATCGGAACGTTATTTGATGGTCGGTGAATTTGGTAGAGGTCAATATAATCGGTTTGCAAGCGTTTGAGTGATGCCTCGCATTGTTGAATAATATTCCGACGATTGTTACCTGCCATCAATACATCATCGTCAGACATGCGCCCATGCACTTTTGTCGCTAGTACAATTTTGTCCCGTTTACCATTCCGTTGCAATGCTTTCCCGACAACATTTTCACTTTCACCACGGGAATAGACATTGGCAGTATCAAGAAAATTGATACCTTCATCTAGTGCTTTGTCGATGATGTCCATAGATTCATCTTCGGGTGTTTTTCCGCCAAAGTTCATACAGCCGAGGCAGAGTTCACTGACCATTACACCTGTTCTTCCTAGTGAGCGATATTCCATAGTAGGTCTCCCTTGATAGTTTGTTTTAAAGGGAGATTGTAACCTTTTTATGAGGAAATTCCCAAATTATCTTTCCTCTTGTTGCTCTTTCTTTTTATAGAGGGTGGGGAAAATAAGCTTGAGAGTCAATCAAGTAGTTGAATAATATTTGTAAAACATATTCAGTTAGTATTAACTATGTAATCAATTTCATTAATTCACACCATCGAGCAATCAAAAGGTCAGTATATAGAGATGGGTTTAACCCATAAGACCCTAGACTAAAACCATCATTCCACTCTATTAGAGCAGTTTCTCCAGATGAGAGAAGACCCATATCTATTGCATAGCCAGCGCTTGCTTCTACAGACTCGCTGAATGTAGCAACCGCGGACTTTAGGATGTTATTATCTAATCTAATATTGGAGTTCCCAGAATAATGAAGATTTCCTACAATTTGACCATTAGTAACATAAATACGATATTCTGTAACCCATGATACAACTTCAGAACAATAGATTGGTGTTTGGATAGATACTCCTGAAAGCGACCACATAAAATCATCGATTGTGTTAAATACACGACCTGTAAAACGTTTTTTGCGATCTTTTGGTTTTGCAAAAATGGGGACTCTCCCAGCATAAATTTCTTGACGCAAAGTTTTGAGATTACTTTCCCATATTTTTCGATAGAGTAGATAGTTCAATGATTTCGGATAGTCATTTGTGGAAGGTATTGGAATATTGAGTTGCCTAAATACGCTAAGCATACTATCAACATAACCAACAACTAGAATTTGGGGCTCAATATGTAGCTGTCGTCGCTGTAATGTTTTTCGAGAGAATAAATCAACATCTATTTGACGTGACTTTAGCTCATTATACACATCTTGCATTTCTGAATCTAACGCGCCTTTATTATTGGTTTCTATAAGAGCTTTTACTATGTTAGTCATATTTCCCTACACAAGCATTCAATATAGATTGTCGTTATAATCTTCCTTGTCTGAGTATATGTTAGCAAAAAGGGAGATATGATGAAAGCAATCATGGTGATGTTTGATTCACTTAATCGGCATATGTTACCGCCATATGGTGGCGAGATGATTCACGCCCCGAATTTTACACGATTGGCAGAGCGTACAGTAACCTTTGACCGTTGTTATGCTGGTAGTATGCCTTGTATGC
>CAYGTY010000015.1:53471-59721 GCA_964352825.1 uncultured Anaerolineaceae bacterium | reverse complement strand
TGAGAGTTGTTCGTCGTCATCGTCGTCGTTATCATCGTCGAGAGGTGTCGTTAATTGAGACCGCCATGATGGGGTACTGCTCGAAGAACCGAATGTGGAAGGTGGTTTGGGTAGCTGGGATGAGAGTTGTTCGTCGTCGTTATCATCACTAGCTTTCATGCTTTTTTGTGGTGCAAAAGGACGGGCGAAAAGCTCCTCATCTTCGTCGTCTTCATCCAAATCAGGCAGATTAATGCCACCTGACTCTATTCGACTACCACTAAATGGTCTCGCAAAAGGACGGCTAAAGGATGCTAGGGCATCTTCTTCATCTTCTTCACCGTTATCCGATAATTGACCGAAATCGAATGTACGGCTTGGTGATTTGATACTTGTCGAGAGTTGTTCGTCGTCATCGTCGTCGCTATCATCTAAATCGCTTAAGGATGGTTGGCTTGGTGAAATAGATTTATTTGTTTCGATAGCACTTGATGCTGTTAACGTTTCTTTCTCGTCGTCATCTTCATCATCTAAACGACTGAATGATGGTTCAACTTGTGAGCTTATGACTTTGGGTACAATGGGTACATCTGTTTTATCTTGTGTCGGTTTATCTACTGTTGGCTTTTGAGATTTGTCCTCTGCCTCTTTGGCTAGTTTAGATTCTGTTACCTCTGGTTTATTAGCTTCTGGAGACTTTGTTAGCGGTGTTGAGAATGGCTTTTCAGGACTTTTCTTGTCAGCGATTTTGTTGTTCGACTCTGCTTCTGGACTATCATCCGCAACAGGTTTTTGCGATGCGCCTGCAATGCTTGGCTTTGATATTGGTGTAGAAGCTGGTTGAGGTGGTTTAGCTATCTCCTCAGTTTTTGGTGTTTCAGTCTTTGAGGGAGCTGAAAATGCTTTGACCTCGAATTCTGGTTTTGACTTTGCTTGGGTTGAGCTAGCTTCTTGAGCTTTGCTTGATGATGCTGGTAATAAGCCAACAGCATCATCTTCATCATCAAATAACGAAATAGATGTTATATCACCGTCTTTTGTTCTTTGCGATTCAGGGAATAATTCCAACATTCGTTGACGACTGCTATCGGTTGCTGTTGATTCGATGATTTCATCGTCATCAGTAGCATAGGGTAAGGCATCCGCAGTTTCCATACCTAGAACTGCTGCAACGCCTTTTGTAATGGGTTCTTGCCCTGGAGGACCGGGTATAGGAAGCTCAAGCACATATACAGAAACTAAGTCTGGCGTTTTTAACCTGCGACGTGATGTTGAGCGTGTCGCAAGTCGTTTTTTCTGTTCTTCTTCTTTGCGTTGCAAGGCTTCTTCACGGGTCATCGTAATCATTTTACCTTTTTGGAAGGTTGCACTATGACCTGTAACGCGCTCGATAGTGTATTCAATAAGCCCGAGGAGCATAACCATGATGAGATTAATGGTGATTGTCAGTACGAGTGTTACCGACAGACTACCGATAAGTTGACCGATTGTAAGTGTTATTTCTGTTAATAGACTTTGCCCAATCCCTAATATCACGAGGGTGACGAGTATGACAGCAAACCCCCCTGCAATTTGCCACCATCCCTGCATATCTTTGGATATGGTTGGGAACATGGTGTTGGCAATGGTAAATGAGATATAGAACCAAAGCCAAAAATCAGGCGCACTGGTTAAAACACCCATTGCTCGTGCTACATCCTCTAGCTGACCCGAACTTGCAATCGCAATAACCGTATCAACTTGGAAAATATTAACTGCGATCACCCATATCGCCAAAAGCCCAGCTAATAATGGAGATGCTGCTATGACTGCGCGTTTAAGTGGGTTGGCTTTGGGTGCTAATTTGATGAAATTGAGTTGTAAATTACCAATTTCTTGTTTTTCTGGCCATTGTATGGAGCGGTCTGCACGGACGTTAAGTACGCCAGCCATTAACCAATATACAAATTCGTGTAGCAATACACCGGGGAGGAATACGGTGTAATATAGGATGGTTGTTGTCTCATAACTATGGGATAGTAACCAGCCAACTTTAAAAATGTGCTGGTGTAACCAACGCTCAATACCACGCAATAAAACAAAGAGTACCCCTACAATGATTGCAGGGGCAAGGAAATCTAAACCACCCAGATTAGTTGCCTTTCACTCGGGAAGCAATTTCGATAAGTGATGTAAAGTCATCAATCTTTAATGCCGCACCACCAACCAATGCACCATCAATGTCTGGCTGTGACATATATTCTTCCATGTTTGCAGGTTTTACACTCCCACCATATTGAATACGGAGCGCATCTGCAACCGCATCACCATATAAATCACGGACGGTTTTGCGCACAGCTTGTTTGATGATGTCATTTGCCACCTCACCACTTGCGCTTTTACCTGTCCCAATTGCCCAAATCGGTTCATAAGCGATGACAACATTTGCCATAGCTTCAGCTGAGATGCCATCTAATGCACCGCGTACTTGCGAGCTAACAAATGATACTGTTTCACCAGCTTCGTTTTGTTCGAGGCTTTCACCAACAGCGATGATGGGTTTTAAACCTGCGGCAAGAATAGCTTTTGCTTTTTTATTGACGTTTTCGTCTGTTTCACCTAAGTATGCACGACATTCGGAATGTCCAATAATAACATAATCAACATAATCGACCAGCATACTGACGGATACTTCTGAGGTATATGCGCCTGAGGCTTCCCAATGGGCATCTTGTGATGATACTTGTACTGAAGAATCTTTTAGTGCGTCAGCAACCCCGACCACAGCTAAGAATGTGGGTGCAACCACTCTTTCTACATTGCTGAAGGATTCGATTCTTGGCGCGAGTTGTGTGACAAAATCTACGGACTCAGCCGCAGTTTTATTCATTTTCCAATTGCCTGCAATAATTGGGATTCTTGACATATCTACTCCTCTAGTTCTATAAGTAAGTCTTGAGCTATTGTAACAATCCATACGGGGGTTGTGCTAGCTTCAACCAGTTGATTTAAGAGTTGTGTTGCTTCTGTTGTATTTTGTGTGAATATGTTATATCTCGCATAGGTTAATTGTGCGATTGGCAGTTCATATGTTGCTTCAGTCCATGTGCCTAAGGCTGTTTCGGCTAATCGCTGTCGGTCGCGGTTTATGTTATTGCTTGTCACGAGTATACGAGTGATGGGAGAGCGTAGAATAGCTTGAGCTTTTACTTCACCAAGAAAGCTGACAATACCACTTGTGTTAGCGCGAGAGAGTTGTATATCTGCTAAATGCAATGATTGCTGATATAGATACTCACTAATATCGTTATTTGCTAACTGATTATCCTCTGAATCGCGAGTTGCTGTTATATCCCATAATAGGATACCAAAAGTAATTGCCCCTAATTTGTCTTCTGCTGTATCTGCAATTGAAGTTGCAGTTGCTAAATAAGGAATTGAATTATCCGCGAATGATTCCCCTGTGTTTAATGCGATTCGCGCGCTATCTATATCATTTTCTCTGTAGTGTGCTGTTGCTAGGGCTAAATAATTGATAGGGTTTTCGGAGTCTTCGTCAATTGCTGTTAAGGCTTGTGCCAACCTTAAATTCGGTACATCATAAAATTGACGATTGGGGTCATCTATCATAATGCTGGCATTTTTGTCCATATTATCTACGATACTAGCAATTTCTACGAATGTGTTTGATGCGTTCAGTATAACTGCAACAATTAGAAATAAGCTAAAGATGATAAGCCCAATACCTGACATAACCCATATTCGTGCATTTGGCTCATGCCTGATAATACTAGGTGTTTTGAGTTTTTCGGTTTGTATAGGCTTTGCAATCGGTTCTGGTTGATGAATGGTTGTTGGTTGGTCATCGCTTGATATTGCCGAAGATGGCATCGCTAAATTGCGGATTGAATTTGCAATACTATCATCTTCTTCATCACTTATATCTTTAACTGTTTGTCCACTTGTATGTTGAATATAAGCTGACCGCCAACGGGCTAACGATTCATCGGCTATCTGGGCGCGATTCTTTGGTAAGGATTCTAAGTTATCTTGTTCTATCGCACGCTTGAAATCATCCATCATTTCAGTTGCGCTATTATATCGTTGGTCTGGTGACTTCTTTAGGGCTTTGCGCAGTACAGATTCCAACTTTGGCGGAACATCTGGATTGATTTGTGATGGGCGGGGGAGTGGTGTATGAATATGGTCTTGAATTACAGCTAATGGGGTTGTTGCAGAGAAGGGGACTTGCCCAACAATTAGTTCATATAACACAATGCCTAATGAATATAAGTCGGAACGATGGTCAATGTCTTTCGCACCGCGTGCCTGTTCTGGTGACATATAGTTCGGTGTGCCTAATAATACATCAGCACTCATTGTTGATTCGCCTGCTGCTGCAATCCGTGCTAGACCGAAGTCTGCTAAATAAGGTGTGCTTTCATGGTCAATAATGATATTTGATGGTTTGATATCGCGGTGGAGAACCCCTTTATCATGTGCATATGCTGTGGCTTGGGCAATTGCAGTCATGATACGAATAATTTCATTGAGGTCTGGCGGATTTTTAAATAATTGCTCTTTAAGACTGCGACCTTGCACAAATTTCATAACCAAATAGGGCATTGAATCATGTTCGTTGTAGTCATATACGGGGACAATATTGGGGTGTTCTAGGCTGGCGACGATTGTAGATTCACGCTTAAATCGCTCGATAAAGCTGGCTTCATCGGCGTATGTTTGGTGCATGACTTTAATCGCGACATGCCTATCTAATTGAGCATGATAGGCTTTATAGACCGTCGCCATTCCACCACGCCCTAATTCGGAGATAATTTCGTATTGCCCGACTTTTTCACCCGCGCGCCATAGCATAACATTGTCCTAGTCTTGATAATTTGATGTCGGTATAACTTATGGTCACATTCATATTATACGCGAAGTCGGTGGAATGTGTTGTACAGGGTGTGAATGCTTTGTAAAGTTTGTGAAAATGGGGTGTAAAAATTGTGGTAACACCCCAAAGTTTTATCTTTATTTGTCTTGAAGTGCGGCTAAACCGGGTAGTGTTTTGCCTTCGAGCATTTCTAGGCTTGCGCCACCACCTGTTGAAATATGTGACATTTTATCTGCTAGGTTTGCTTGTTCAACGGCTGCGGCAGAATCACCACCGCCGATAATGGTTGTTGCACCTTTTTCGGTTTCTGCTGCAAGAACCTCAGCCACACCGACTGTGCCTTTTGCAAAAGTTGGCATTTCAAAGACACCCATAGGACCATTCCATACAACTGTTTTTGCACCGTCAAGGGCTTGGGCATAGGCTTCGATGGTCTTTGGGCCAATATCGAGTGATTCCCAACCTGCTGGAACATCTTCAGTCGCTTCGATAACTTTATTCTCTGCATCGTTACTGAAGTCATTTGCAATACGTTGGTCAACAGGTAAGATGATTTTGCCACCTGCTTTTGCCATAACATCACGAGCGATGTCAAGGGCTTCTGTCTCTACGAGCGAGTTTGCCATATCACGACCTTGTGCAGCAAAGAAGGTGTTCGCCATGCCACCGCCGATGAGGAGCATGTCCACTTTATCGAGCAGAGCTTCAATCACATCAATTTTCCCTGATACCTTTGCGCCACCTAAGATTGCAATGAAGGGGCGTTCTGGATTTTCAATGGCTGTTGCCAGATAGTCGATTTCTTTTTCGAGCAACAGACCTGCTACTGCTGTTAGATGCTCAGATACACCGACATTGGATGCGTGGGCACGGTGGGCTGTCCCGAAGGCATCGTTCACAAATATATCGCCATGTTTTGCTAACTGCGCCGCGAATTCAGGATCATTCTTTGTCTCGCCTGCATGATAGCGTGTATTTTCAAGTAAAATTACACCCCCATCAGCTAAATTAGCGATAGCACTCTCAGCTACTTCTCCCACACAGTCCTCTGCAAAGGCAACATCAACTCCTAATTGCTCTGCCAAAGCTGGTGCGACAGGGGCGAGTGACATTTCTGGTACAGGCTGACCTTTTGGGCGACCTAGGTGGGACATCAAAATAAGTGCTTTTGGCTTTTGCTCAAGAATATACTTTAAAGTGGGTACTGCAGCACGGATGCGTGTGTCATCGGTGATTGTTGAACCATCTAATGGGACATTAAAATCGACGCGAACAAGAACACGCTTTCCTACTAAATCAACATCACGGACTGTCATTTTATTCATATATTTATCTCCTGTATTAAAAAAAGCGAGGGGGTTACCTCGCCTTTTATATTGCTAATTCGATAGAAAT
>CAYGTY010000015.1:17336-53371 GCA_964352825.1 uncultured Anaerolineaceae bacterium | reverse complement strand
CCATAGAGGTCATTAACTACTTTTGCAGCAGGTGCAAGGCAGTTGGTTGTACAAGACGCATTTGAGATGACATGGTGATTAGCTGGGTCATATTTTTCTTCATTGACACCCAGTACGATGGTTTGATCTTCACCTTTTGCTGGAGCAGAGATGATAACTTTCTTTGCGCCCGCAGTTATGTGTTTTGATGCGCTTTCTTTGTCGCGGAAGAGTCCTGTACTTTCGATAACAATATCAACCCCTAATTCACCCCAAGGTAAATCGGCTGGGTTGCGTACTGATAAGGCTTTGATTTCATCGCCATCGACGATGAGTGAGCCATCAGATACTTCTACAGTACCTTGATAGATACCATAACTTGAGTCATAGCGAAATAGATGTGCCATCGTGTTAAGATCACCAAGGTCATTGAATGCTACAACATCAATTTCGTTTGGGTAATATTCACGTATAGCTTTTAAAACTTGACGACCAATGCGTCCGAACCCGTTAATGCCGACACGAATTGCCATATATAAATCTCCTTTAGTCGTTATTTAAACGATTCATACTCTAATTAATTGATGCTTTTGAAAGCATACAACTTACTATTATAACACCCCGACATATGAATTAGATGTTGTAAGTTAATACAAAAACTTGTATTGTGCCTATTGTCCATTGTGCCTAGTATTTAATCAAATGATTATCTTCAGGTTAAAACTATGTCAAATCTCATGGATAAATAGGGTTAATTGTCTTTTTTGCTCCATTGCCACATTCCAAATAAGATAAGTATTGCGCCGAGGCTTGTGATTACACCGATTGTAATTGAGGCATCAAACCAAAATTGTTCTGGAAATAAACGAATAAGAGTATCTGAATATGCAAAACGCCATGTTCCTGCCTCAAAAAACAACTCATGGAAGGTATCAAAGAAGAAATCCCATGCTGTCATTGCTAGTACAACAATCACAAATATAAGACTTAAGGTAAGCATTCCACCATAAGTCAAGCCTCTACGGAGCGCATAGCGATAATTAGGTTGTTGATAGGCTATGCTTATCATTGCCAGTGTAATCACAAAAATGATGAATGCGATACGGAAGGTTGTTTCTGTTACGACTTTGACATCAACCATATGTCCAAGTGCTTCTTCTTCATACATTGGGCAGTCATTTGCATCAAACCTAGGTTGCCAGCACTTTTCTAAAGGTAGCCGTAAATTTCCTAGAAAATCAACCCCTTCACCATTGAGCAAATAATCAATCGCATAAGGTGAATATTCTAATCTATCCTCAGTGGTAAAGCCGTAAAAATCGACTGGAAACCCATCACGCTGATATTCGATTTGTAGAAATTGGTAACTCATAACGATACGAATACTAAAGATTGTTAGTAATATCGGTATGGCGAGTGTAAATACGACTTTATAGATGAGATGGATGCTTGATTTAGGTATCATCATCTGTACGGAAGTCCTCTGCACCGCCTGCAAGTAGGAAGTTTAGCACTAATGAATCGACTAAGGTCTCAACAGGGGCGCGATCATCGGTGAATAGAATATCGTTTCTGGCTGTTGGAACAAGTGATGCAGACCCAATTGAGAGTATATTGTAGAGCATTGGATTGACTGTATCTGATTTATATTGCATGTTTTTGAGTAGGTTGTCTGATGAGGTGGGTTGGACAGTCGCAACCAAAATTGTGTTAAATGAGTAGGGAACATCCATCGTGTGAATACTTGGATAGACATAGGATAGGGTATTGGTCAGGGCTTCAACTAAACGCCTATCTGTATCCGTACGTCCAACATTAATTACCATAACGCCATCTTCGCTGAGATGTTCTTTTACCTCTTGGAAAAACTCAACTGTTGTTAAGTGCCATGGAATATAGGGTGGGCGATATGCGTCAATGCCTATGACTGAATATTGTTTGTCCAGTTGATTGAGAATATAGCGTCCATCTTCTGCATAGGAAGTTAAATTCGGCATAAAATCGGCATTCATCTCAAAAAATTCTTCGCCCGCTTCAATAATTGCAGGGTCAATTTCGATGCCATCAATGGGTATGTCTCCATAGACTGCTGTATGTTGACGCGGAATTGTACCTGTTGCTAAGCCAATCACAAGTAGCGATTCGACACTTTCAGGAGGATGGGGGGCTTCATTAAAATAAGGTCCTGTTAAAAAAAAATCCCATGTTTTGCCATAGAATATTTCGGTTGGATGCCACTGGCTGTGAATGCCTTGCCCTTCATTTAGATAGAGATAGCGAAATCCTGTATTATCTTCTTGGACTTGAATGTAATTATAGGCACTCTCTTTTTCATACATTAAGGTTGCATTGCTGGCAGGCGGGCGAAGGGGCCCGTTTAGTGTGTAGACTGCTAAGACTGCAATCACAATCGGCATCCAAAGATAGCGTAACCCTAGCCGAAAGTTGACTTGAAATAAGCCGATGAAAGCAACGGTGAGTAAGATGCCTGAGAACAGCAAAAATGTGCGGACTGTGCCGAGTTCTGGAATGATAAATAAGACAGGTAAAAATGTTCCCAATAAACTACCGAGTGTGCTAATCCCATAGATTTGTCCAGCAACTTTACCTGCGCTGGCAACATCAGTTACAGCTAAGCGAATGACAAAGGGAGACACCATCCCTAATAATGTGACAGGTACAGAAAAGAGGATTAATATAGAAACAAATGAACCAAGAGCCAAAGACGCATTTGCACCAAACATGGCTTCACCTGCGGCAGAGATGATAGGGCGCGCCCCCATTGGTATGATGGCATTGAGGAAGCTACCCCAGAGAATGATTTGAAATAATGTCGAAAAATGGGGTGAACGGTCTGCCCAGCGCCCGCCGATGAAATAACCGAGTGTGAGGTAGAGTAACATCAAGCCAATGACATTTGCCCACACGAGATTACTTGTCCCAAATACACTACCGAGTAAGCGCGAGGCAGATAATTCAATCGCAAGGGTTGTCATACCACTGATAAATACAACAAGATATAAAAACCATTTGCTTATAGTCTGTGAGGATTCTGTTGTTTTGGTTGTATTCAATATATACCTAATTTAACTTGCTGTCAGATGACACCATCTTAACGATATTTATTGTCTGCTTGAAGGGAAAACTTAATGGAAATCGAAATTCGAATTGCTACCTTAGACGATGTTTCTGTAATTGCCGAAATTATTAAACTGGCTTTTGGTGAAACCCCAGATATAAATCGTATTTCACACCAAATCCTCTTGCATCAAGGATCTATTTATGTAGCAGTACTAAATAACTGTGTTATCGGTTTTGTAGAAAATTTTGTGACGACATCATATGATTCAAAGTTGCGTTTAGAGTTAGATTTGCTAGCCGTACACCCTGATGCACAAGGGCAGGGGATTGGGCGACGGTTGATTGAAGCGAGTATTCAACTAGCAAGAGAGCTAAAGGTCAATCATATACGGGCTTTAATCGCGTTTGATAATCATCCTATGCGCCACTTATGTTCTAGTTATGGATTACAAGAATCAATAGATTTAAAGGGTTTATATGTGGCTCAAACTATAGAAACAGCAAAAAAACTTGTTGAGCAACCTGAGGCTCATTTGATACGCGTTGATACACTCACATATTCTGGTATTTGGTTGGAAGGGGAGATTACACAAAATGCTATTGATAATGGACTGTCTACTGCATATCAATATCAATGCGATATTGTCGGCATTGTGACTCCTAAAAGTGACTCAATCATTCAGCTATTGAATGATAATCAGCTTAGCCATGTGAATGATTATCATCATTGGATACTTAATTTGTGAAACGGCTAATTTTAAAGCGTGTGTCTTCATGAGGTGTCTCACCCTCTAATACGATGTCGCTGAGCATTTTCCCAATAATGGTACTGAACTTGAACCCATGCCCACTAAAGCCTGCACCGATAACCACATGGCTATGATTAGGATGGGTGTCGATGATGAAGTCTTCATCTGGGGTAATGGTATATAAACAAATTCGACTTTCACGGACAGGTGCATTTGCAACTTGTGGGATATGAGCTTGCATAAATTTACGGAGGTTTTCGATGTTATCTGCGTCGGGTGTATAGTCAATTTCAGATGGGTGATTGACAGGTGCGCCACCATGAAAAGCAATCTTGAAGCCTGAGCCACTATGTGACGGTAGACCGTAAATGGATTCTGGGTATAGACCGCTGACATGGGCAATCCAGACAGGGCAATTAGCAGCATCATATTGATTGAGATTGTCTGGCATCATGAAATTGAGTTGGCATCGGAGTGGTGTGAGTGGTAGGTCTATACCTGTTTGGGCTAATAACGATTTTGCCCAAGAGCCAGCAGTCACAACTAAACGACCCGCTGAATAAGTGTCACTTTCAGTTTTGATTTCCACACTATCTGACAAGATATTTATAGATTGCACTGGTGTATTATCTTTAACTGTTGTGCCACGTTTTTGTGCCAGCTTGATATGTGATAAAACGGCTTTGGATGCCATGACGAGACCACTATCAGGTTGATATAAAACCTGAAAATCATCACGGAATTTAAATTGAGGAAAACGTTGATGGGCTTCATCAATTGAGAGTAATTCATGTTCAAGGTTGCTGCCTTTAACGGATTTGATTGTATTTTGTAGCATCTCATCATCAGGTGGACCAAAATCAATCCCGCCTGTTTTGATGACTAGGGTATCTTGAAGCTCATCTTCTAGAGCAAACCATAGCGGATATGTATCTTTTGCGAGTGCAACATATTCTGGATAATCATATGAATAGCGAATAATCCGTGAAAAACCATATGAGCTACCGTTTTTATGGTCAAGCTCAAATTGTTCTAGTAGGAGAACTTTTTGCCCTTGTTTGCTTAAATAATAAGCGGCGGCACTACCCATTGCGCCTGCACCAATTACGATTGTGTCATATGTTTGTGCCATGATTATATTCCTTCTATCCAGTGATGTTATTAAATTGGACGTTGCTCTAAAGCAGGTGTTAAGTCATCGTTTTTACTGATGGTGATGGTTGGTATTTTAGCCAATTGTAGCATTCCGCGCATTTCATCTGAATCGATGTGTTCTTCAAAAGTGGATGGATCGATGAAGATACACATTGGACGAATACCGCGTCTCATCAAAATTTGCGCTTCCGCGACCCATTCAATATCAATCGACGAGGTGATAACAATCAATGTTGTACCTCTTGTAAAATGAGGTGTTTCCAAGGATAGCATTTCCTTGAGGGTATGGGTTGATTTGCTACGGGCAACAGCAAGAGTCTGTAGGATGCGTGTTAGCTGGCGATTGCCTCGGTCAGGCTGGTAAATCTGCCGATATGGGGTATAGGCGGCATACCCTACAGCACGTTCACTTTCGATAAAGTGCTTGGCTAAAGAAGCTGCGATAATAACACCATATTCTTCTGTTGAAGGCGGAATTGTCTGTGTCCCAGGGATAATATTCCCGACTTGTCCAACTCGTTGTATCGATGGGTCTTCGTATAGTGATGTTGATGAAAAGTCATTGAATAACCAAATATCGACTAATGGGTCAAGTTCAAACTCTTTCACCATCAATTTACCTGTTCGGGCTGTTGTTTTCCAATGCACTCGATTTAAGCTGTCACCGCTTACATAATCGCGAACACTGGTTGCATTGGTTGTGACTTGATGTGTAAAGCGACGCTGAGCATCACCACCTGATAGAAAACCCATCGGTAAAATGAAATTATTTATGGGTACAGTCATTGGGTAAACTACAACACGTTCTGTTACATTAATTCGTCGCGGTGTTTGGAAGAAACCAAATGGGTCACCACTGATAACGGTTAATGGACCTAATTGGAATTCACCACGCACAACACAAGTAGTCTCCACATCCCAACTATATGTACTACGAGTGAATAGGGTCGGGACAACATGACTTGCCCGATGCCCTGGTAGATTCGAGTGGTCACGCACTTCTAGCCATAACTTGGGTAGTAGCCCAATATTTTTGACCCGAAACGACTCCTTAAAAATTCGCCCAACTTGAGAACGACGTGTACGGGTTGACCGCCCAAGCGAAATCCCTCTTACGGACAGCCACGCCCAAAATAGTGAGATAATCATTAGCCCAGCAATCAAATAAGCTAAGGTGAAAAACCGCGCACGTCCTGTAAATAAGCCAATGAGCAGGCTCAAGATCATTAAGATGTATAGCGCATTACGTCGATTTTGCATAAGGCATTAACGCGCTGATGAGCCGGGAACGGGTGTTGTTTGGAGTATATCTTGTACGATTGTCCGCGATGTGATGTTTTTGATACGCGCCGCTGGACCGACAATGACACGGTGGGCTAATGTCACTTCTGCCAGTGCTTTTACATCATCAGGAATAACATAATCACGACCTGCCATTGCTGCCCGTGCTTGTGAGGTACGGAATAATGCGATTGAACCCCGTGGACTGCTTCCCAAATAAACATCTGGATGGCGACGAGATGCTGTTACAAGGCTTACGATATATTGTTTGACTTCCTCTGCGACGTAGACTTCCTTGATAGCTTGTTGTGCTGTGATTAATTCTTGTAAGCTAACGACTTGTTGTAAATTTTGAATGGGATGTTGATATTGTTGTGCTGAGAGGATTGTTAATTCTTCATTGGGTTGTGGGTAGCCCATCTGGATACGTAGAAGAAAGCGATCAAGCTGTGCTTCTGGCAATGGGAAAGTTCCCTCATATTCAATTGGGTTCTGTGTTGCAAGAATCATGAATGGGTTATTTAAGGTATATGTCGTGCCATCGACTGTAACTTGTCCTTCTTCCATTGCTTCCAGTAGGGCAGACTGTGTTTTGGGTGTCGCGCGATTGATTTCATCCGCAAGTACAATCTGTGCCATGATAGGACCTGAACGAAACTCAAATTCGCGGGTTTTAGGATTAAAAATTGAAACACCTGTAATATCTGATGGAAGCATATCAGGGGTAAATTGAATACGATTAAATGTACAGCCGAGTGCTTTTGCTAGCGATCGCGCCATCATCGTCTTACCAACACCGGGTATATCTTCTAATAGAATATGTCCTTTACAAAACAACCCCAAAACTGCGAGGCGGACTTCATTACGCTTACCAATAATGACTTGCCCTACGTTCTGTGCGACACGTTCTGCAATTTCTTGTACAGGAGAACCTGATTGTTGGCGTTGCCCTGATCGTTGTGTTTGATTGTACTGTTCACTCATGAATTATGTCCGATCATGTGAATTAGATTGTTACTAGTATGCTGGAAACTCTATTCAATATACTATACGCGTAACCTACGATTACAAAACGAATGCGTATTTGTGGTCATGCTTGCCGTATAAGATATGTCTAGTATAATAAATCATAATGATATGCTATATAGCAAATTTGCCAATCTATAATCTTAACTTGAAGCTCAATATTAATTGAAATACACTATACCTATTGTTACACTATTTACAGTATCTCTGTGTAAAACCTCAAACCCAACCTAAGGGTATAATTGTGATTGTATGATTGAATTTAGATATTGCAAAACAATCTATAAATCAGTTGCCACAGATACAGTTGCTGTGTATCATATGAAGTGTAATAAAATTTAAGTTTCATAATTATGTTTGTAATGTGTCGCCGCAGGGCATACGGAGACAAAAAACGCTTGTGGTTGATAACATATGTTATCACGTATAATACAGGAATCTCCTGACCTTGGTTGGTGAGAGTGTCTATGTTGAATCAACTATTTTACTATGATTCAAATGGCTAAGAGAAATTGCCTTTGAGAGGAGTACAGCTATGGCAAGATCGCGGACAGAATTGATGGTTGATCGCCTGCGAGATTTACAGTCCACTACACCTGAAATTGAAGCATCGGCAGTGGTCAGTGTTGATGGTTTAATTATTGCCTCATCGCTTCCTGCTGGTGTTGAAGAGGATCGTGTTTCAGCGATGTCTGCGGCGATGCTATCGCTGGGTGAACGTATCGCAGGTGAGTTAGGTCGCGGGATGTTAGATCAAGTATATGTCAAGGGTGGCAATGGTTATGTTATCTTGATGTCAATTGGTGAAGAAGCCGTTTTGACAACATTGGTGCGTGAAGGTGCAAAATTAGGTTTGATCTTTTTAGATAGCCGACGTACAGCGGATGACCTTGAACGCTTAGTCTAGCAAAAATTTAGTTTAAGAATTGCAATCTGATAATTTTATCGTGTGGCGGGTGAAGATATTTGCCCGCTGTATTTTTTGTTGTATAGATAATTGGATGAGTGATGTCAAAACCCAAGTATATATTCTGCACAGGTGGTGTGGTTAGCTCTGTTGGTAAAGGGCTAACAGTAGCAGCAATTGGACGAATTTTGAAAGCGCGTGGTCTTAAAATCGCGATACAAAAATTAGATCCCTATTTAAATGTTGATCCCGGTACAATGAGTCCCTATCAACATGGTGAAGTGTTTGTGACAGCCGATGGTGCTGAAACTGACCTTGACCTCGGTCATTATGAACGTTTTGTTGATGAAGAAGTTGGGCGTTTGAGTAATGTGACCGCTGGACAAGTTTATAGTACGGTCATTGAAAAAGAACGTAAAGGTGATTATTTAGGTGGGACGATTCAAGTTGTGCCTCATATCACCAATGAAATTAAACGTTGTACCAAGTTACTTGCACTGAATACCGATGCCGATGTGGTCATTGTCGAAGTTGGTGGAACGGTTGGTGATATTGAAGGATTACCTTTTCTTGAGGCGATTCGACAAATGCGTACAGAACTTAAACGTAGCGACACACTTTACGTTCATGTGACGTTTTTGCCTCATATTGGGGCAACTGATGAATTAAAGACCAAACCAACACAACATAGTGTTCGCGAATTGCGGGGTATTGGTATTCAGCCACATGTTATTATTGCTCGTACTGATTACCCTGTGACAACAGATATTGTCAATAAGATTGCATTATTCTGTGATGTTGATCAAGATGCTGTGATTCCCCTAGAGACAGCCGATAATATTTATGCTGTGCCTTTAATGATCGAGGAAACAGGTCTTGGTGATTATATACTCGAACATCTTCAATTGGAGACCCATGAACCTGACCTTTCTGAGTGGGATAGTATTGTTGATAAATGCCGTTCGGCTACTGGAAAATTGCGGATTGGCATTGTTGGTAAATATGTCGAATTACATGATGCTTATATGTCCGTCAATGAATCGATTGCTCATGCCGCTATTCACCTGAACCAAAAGGTTGAAGTGGTTTGGATTCATTCAGGTGAGTTGGAAAAGGGTAAGGGTTTAGAGGAGTTACAAACCCTTGATGGTATCGTTGTTCCCGGTGGATTTGGGTATCGTGGTATTGAAGGTAAAATTGTTGCTGCCCAATACGCTAGAGAGAGTAAAGTACCATACCTCGGATTATGTTTAGGTATGCAGGTTATGTGTATTGAATTCGCAAGAAACGTATTGAATATGGACGATGCGAATAGCTCAGAGTTTGATGAAGGGACGCATTATCCTGTTATTGATTTGATGCTAGAACAGCGAGCTATTACTGATATGGGTGGAACAATGCGTTTAGGTGAATACCCATGTTCATTGGTTGCTGGGTCTAGGGCTGCAAAAGCCTATGGTGCGACAACGGTGCATGAACGCCATCGTCATCGTTTTGAATTTAATAATGAATATCGTCAAAAGTATCAAGAGCATGGGATGTGCTTTAGCGGGCTTAGCCCTGATGAAGTCTTGGTTGAAATCGCTGAGCTTGAACAACATCCATTTATGGTGGGTAGCCAATTCCATCCCGAATTTTTAAGTCGCCCGAATCGCCCACATCCCTTGTTTTCAGCATTTCTGGAAGCATCTATAGCAAATCGTGATGCGAGCGTTTCTCATCCACCAATTAATGAAACACCAATCGAATAAGGGAAAACTATGTCTGTTCGTGAGTTTATTCAAGCTATTCCTAAAGTTGAGCTAAATGTTCAATTGACAGGGGCATTACACCGCGACACATTATTGATGATCGCGAATCAAAATGGGATTCCAGCAGAAGTCAAACATTTTGATACATGGGTTGAATTATTTGATTCCCCTGATTATAAACGACTCGATGAAATTGCTGAAGTAACAGGTAAATGGGTCAAATATTCTGAAGATATTGCACGCGTTGTTTATGACATTGGCGTCTCTTTATCTAAACAGAATATCCGCTATGCTGAAATTGCTGTTGCTCCAGCGTATTTTATGGAAGTTGAAGGTATGGGGATTGAAGCATTTATTGATGCTTTGAATGATGGGCGTGATAAAGCATTGCGTGGCTGGAATGTAGACATGTCTTGGATATTCTGTGTGCCTCGTGATAATCCGCGTTCTGGTGATGATGTAGCACGTTGGGCGACAAATATGTCTGCAAAGCGCGGAAATGTTATTGGCTTGGGTTTAATTGGGCAAGAAGATGCACAGCCTGTTGGTCAATTTAAGCGTGCCTTTACGACTGCGCGTAAAAAAGAGCTATTCACCGTTGCTCATGCAGGTAGTTCTTTAGGTATCGATGGTATTATTCCTGCTTTAGATGAACTAGAGCCACATCGCTTAACTGAAACATGGGGTTTGCATGAAGATAAAGCTATCTTAGACCGTTTAGTTGAAGATGGTATACCTGTTGTTGTCTCACTGACGCGGGCTTTGCGATTAGGCTATATTGATAGTATTTCTGATTATCCACTACAAACCTTATTTGATAGTGATGTACAGATTGTTCTGTCATCAGGAATGCCATCCCTATACCAAACAGATTTAACAAGTGAATATATGCTTGCTCATGAGGAATGTGGTTTAGGTCTTGACGAGATTGTTGAGCTTGCGAAACGTTCAATTCAGCACAGTTTCATGGATGATGATGCCAAGAAGAAGATGCTCGCAGTCTTTGACTCTGAAGTTGAGTCTGCACGCGAAAAGTTTCTGAGTGAACCTGAACCTGCTGAAGAATAAATATAAATAAGATGAGAAGCCGCAAAGACTGCGGCTCTTATTTTATTCTACAGGTGTGACTTTAATGTTGCCATAAATGCTATCGTCAACGGGTAATGTGACAACAATACACCCGCTTTCAACTTTTGCTTTTGCTTCATTGGCTTTGACGGGAACAGCTAACTCGACCTGACGTGATAAACGCCCAAAACGCCGTTCTTGAATCATATATTTTGCGTTAGGTGGAGAGGCTTCTGGCTCAGTTTGGACTGCAATGGTTAGAATGCTATTTTCTAAACTGATTTCGATGCTATTTTTTACTAAGCCATCAATCGCATTGGTACGGATAACGACATTATCCTCTGCCTCATAAACATCAAGGATGATTTGTTCAGGGCTATTTGTTACAGTGCGAATCCCTTTTTCGATTTGTTTGGTAATTTGTTCACCAAAACTTTGAATTTCTTTCATTGGGTCAAAGCGTTGCTCGGGCATAGATTCTCCTAACTATAAAGACCTTTCATATATATTATACGTGCTAACCCTTATTTTGTCGCAATAAAAAAGGTGCCAACTCATGACACCTTTAAGATTTTAGATTGTGATATGTTCTAGACTTCTGTAAATTCGGCTTCTACAACATCATCAGGATTATCTTGCGAGCTGGTATTTGGGTTACCATTACCTGTTTGCTCTTGTGCATAGGCTTGCTGTGCTAGGGCATGAGCGGCGTTTTGTAGAGTTTCCGTCTGTTGTTTGATGTTTTCAATATCATCAGTTTTGACCGCAGACTTCAATTCTTGGATTCCGTCCATAATCTGCTCACGTTCGGTAACAGGTACTTTCTCACCTAATTCGTCAAGTGATTTCTCAATTTGATAAATCAGAGCATCAGCATTGTTTTTTGCGCTGACGAGTTGTTGCTGGCGTTCATCATTGCTTCGGTTTGCTTCCGCTTCTTTTACTAGGCGGTCAATATCAGCATCATCGAGATTAGTTGAAGCCGTGATAGTGATAGCTTGTTCTTTACCTGTCGCCTTATCTTTCGCACTCACATTCAAGATACCATTGGCATCAATATCAAAAGTAACTTCGATTTGAGGTATGCCACGAGGTGCTGGTGGAATATCAGATAACTGGAATTTACCGAGTGTGATGTTATCATTTGCCATCGGGCGTTCACCCTGTAACACGTGGATGTCAACGCCCCCTTGATTGTCCTCTGCTGTAGAGAATGTCTCCGTCTTGCGGACGGGAATGGTGGTGTTGCGCTCAATGAGTTTTGTCATCACACCGCCAAGGGTCTCTAAGCCCAGACTGAGTGGGGTAACATCCAAAAGCAGAATATCATTGACCTCACCTGATAACACACCAGCTTGTAAGGCTGCACCGACTGCTACAACTTCATCAGGGTTAACACTCTTATTGGCTGGTTTGCCCATCATTTTTTCAACAAGCTCTTGAACCATTGGCATTCTGGTTGAACCGCCGACGAGAATAACTTCTTTAATATCGGCTGGTGCTAAACCTGCGTCATCTAATGCGCTTTGGATGGGTACTTCCAAACGTTTTAATAGATCACTGGCGAGTTGCTCAAATTTAGCGCGGGTCAGTGTTTTCGTCAGATGTTTTGGTCCTGTCGTATCTGCTGTGATGAAGGGTAAGTTGATTTCAGCTTGGACGACGTTTGATAGCTCAATCTTGGCTTTTTCTGCGGCTTCTTTCAAGCGTTGTAGTGCTTGGCGATCTTGGCGCAAATCAATACCTGTTTCTGCTTTAAATTCATCAATCATCCATGTGACAATCAGATTATCCCAATCATCACCACCAAGATGTGTATCACCATTGGTTGAACGGACTTCGACGACACCGTCACCAACTTCTAATACAGATACGTCAAATGTGCCACCACCAAGGTCAAATACAAGAATCAATTCATGTTCTTTTTTATCAAAACCATAAGCCAATGATGCGGCAGTGGGTTCATTGATAATCCGTAATACTTCTAACCCTGCGATTTTACCTGCATCTTTTGTCGCTTGACGTTGACTGTCATTGAAATAGGCAGGTACAGTGATAACCGCTTGGGTAACGTCCTTGCCCAGATACGACTCTGCGTCTTTCTTTAGTTTGGACAGAATCATGGCGCTAATTTCTTGTGGTGTGTAATCTCGCCCTGTAATTGGCAACTGAACACGCGCATCGCCTCCTGAACCGCCAACGACGCTATAAGGGAGGTCTGAGATTTCATCTTTGATGCTATCAAATTTACGCCCCATCATGCGCTTGATTGAGAAGATTGTATTCTCTGGGTTGACGACTGCTTGACGCTTCGCTGGTTGCCCTATAAGGCGTTCTTTATTTTTGTTAAATGCAATGATGCTGGGTGTGGTTCGATTTCCTTCTGCGTTTGGAATAACAACAGGTTCACCACCTTCTAATACTGCTACAACTGAATTGGTTGTTCCAAGGTCGATTCCGATTATTTTACTCATTAGATACACTCTCTTTTACTTAACTAACAATACATACTTGGAGTATAGTTAAGCAATATCAGAGCAATATCTGACAAGTGTCAGAGAAGTATCAGAAGACTGTTTAGTTTGTGTAAATGCTTATCTGTGAGGGTATTATTTTGCTAACAAGTCAATCATTTGGAGCATGACTTGGCGGACACTGGTTTTTTGGGTCGCTACAGATGGCATGACTGTGATGTTATTATCAGCTTTTGTGCCTCGACGAACCTCGGCTAAGCTAGCGGCACCGTCTAAATCTGTTTTATTGGATACCACCAAATAGGGGACATTTACAAAGTCCGAAAATTGTTCGATTAATTCGGCGGCTTCTGGAAATGAGGGTTGGTCAGTCGAATCGACTAAAACAATGAAGCCATTCATCTCGCTAGCTAGAATTTCCCACATAAAGTTAAAGCGTGTTTGCCCTGGGGTTCCAAATAGGTGTAGTGTATGGTCATTAATCGATGCACGTCCAAAATCCATTGCAACGGTTGTTTCCGCTTTTATACCACGATCTTCTGTTGTAATATTTTTTTCTGTTGTGACCACTGGTATATCAGAAACTGTTTTGATGAATTCTGTTTTACCTGAATTGAATGGACCTGTTACGATAACTTTGAAAATAGACACATCACCCTCCTAAATGGGCGGAAAATTTTAAGACTATTTCTATCATTCTACGGGGAAATAGGCACAACTGCAAGGATATTTGGCTCAATGGTGTAAAGCTAAGGTTATAAATTAGGAACTGTGACTAGGAATAAGATAAGAACATGTTTTATCGCCTTGTGAAATCCTTGATCGAAGTCGTGGAACAATACCCAACATTTTAGAAATAAGCTGGATGTCTAATTCGCACAGATTCTGATGTTCTTGGGCAACGTGGTGATAGGGACAATTTTGTGTATAGAGTATGTATCCGTGTGAATCTGTTTCCCATCTTGCGTCGTACCCTTTGGTATTTAAAAAGTCTACAACTGCTTCTAATCTCTCGGATATGCTCCCTGATGGGATATCAGCTTCATCTGCCATATCGGTGGCAATACCTTCAATAATCACATTGACGGCTGATGCTGGTAAGGTATCCGTCATATGCTTTAAAAGTTTGCCTGTCATTTGCTGATAATTGTTGGGGAAAAACGATGAACCATGATTTGTTAGTTCATAGATGTGTGAGGGTCGTCCGGGGGAAGACCGATGTTTCATTAGCGGTTCAGATACCAAGCCCTCTTCTTGCAATTTCGTTAGATGATGGCGGACTGTGACAGATGTAATTTTATCTCCCCGACGATTACGTAAATTTGTTACAATATCGTCAACGGATGCTTTGCCTTCATCAAATAAAATTTCAAGGATTTGACGGCGTGTTTCTTGCATTCTTAATGTCCTAATTTTTAAAATACACATCTTAAAAATTGTATCATTCCGATATATAAGTGTCAAACTAAAGGCTTTAACATTCATTTATAGTCTTATATCATTTCTTAAATTCATTCATTCAGGAAAAAGTATTATGCAAACCGTCGCATATCAGGGTATACCTGGTGCAAATTCAGAAATGGCTATCAAACAACATTTTGGCAAATCTGCAATTGGACATCCATGTAAGGAATTTAGTGAGCTATTTAAGAAATTGCAAGCAAAAGAGGTTGATTATAGTTTGTTACCTGTAGAAAATGCGCTTGCTGGGTCAGTTAGTGGCGCATATGAGTTATTGCTTGATTATGACTTACGGATACAAGCCGAGGTGATTTTTCATGTTCATCATGCGCTTTTAGTGAATCCGGGCACAAAGTTTGAAGATATTAAAACTGTTCGTTCACATCCACAGGCATTAGCTCAGTGTGAACGCTATTTAAAACGCTTTAATTTTGAACCTGTTGTTTGGTTTGATACTGCTGGTTCTGCTAAAGATTTAGCTGATACGCCAGAAAAGGATGTTGCTGTTATTGCGACTGAGCTTGCAGGACAGTTATATGGTCTCGATGTGTTGGCAACCCAAATAGAAGATGTCCCATTTAATTACACTCGGTTTTTACTTTTAGGACATGATGACCCTGAACCATCGGATTATAATAAAACATCGATTGTGTTTGCCACTCGTCATCGCCCTGCCGCTTTGTATGAATGCTTGGGAGAATTCGCAAAGAATGACTTGAATTTGACTAAGCTCGAATCACGTCCACGTCGTAACCGACCATGGGAACCTGTGTTTTATCTTGATTTTGAAGGGCATTGGCAAGATGATAATTGTCAACAAGCGTTGACGAGACTCTTGCAGATGGCATCTTTTGTGAAAATGCTTGGGTCATACCCAGCTGTAAAATCTGATACTGTTGGAATATAAAGAATAGGAAGTAGAGATATTATGCAAAAAATTGATGTAGCGATTTTAGGAGCAACGGGGGCAGTTGGGCAACGCTTTATTCAGTTGCTTGAGAATCATCCGTGGTTTAATATTGCTGAAGTAATTGGTTCATCTCGTAGTGCTGGTAAAACATATGGTGAGGCAGCCCATTGGGTATTAAATGGAAATCCACCAGCCGATGTTGCGGCACTGACCGTGAAAGCACTTGATGATACCTTCGATTCGCCTCTTATATTTTCTGCTTTACCAAAAGAAGCTGCGAAGACCCGTGAAATTGAATTAGCGAGTGCTGGGCATGTTGTTTGCACTAACGCTGGTGCAAATCGGATGCTTGCCGATGTTCCTTTATTATTGCCTGAAGTGAATGCAGAACATATTGGATTAATTGATGTTCAACGTGCGAATCGTGGCTGGACGACGGGTGCTTTGATTGCAAATTCGAATTGTACAGTTATGCCTGTTGTCATGGCTTTACGACCACTTGTTAAATATGGTATCCGTAAATTACATCTTGTCAGTGAGCAAGCTATCAGTGGGGCAGGTTATCCCGGAGTATCTTCAATGGATATTCTAGGTAATGTTGTACCTTATGTCCCATCTGATGAGGCTAAAATGGAAACTGAATCTCTCAAGATGCTGGGTCAGTTTAATGGGAATAGTATTGATGAGTTAGAGATGATCGTCAGTGCGACTTGTACGCGTGTCCCTGTTGTTGATGCCCACTTAGTCAATATATCGGTTGAATTAGCGGATTCCCCCAGTATTGAGACAATTATCAATGATTGGGTGAGTTATCAGGGTATTGACCCAATTTCGACTTTACCAAGCGCGCCTGAATTCCCATTACAATATTTAACACAAATTGACCGCCCTCAACCTCGTCGTGACCGTGATGCAGGTAAGGGAATGATGACCAGTATTGGTCGTTTGCGTGAATGTCCAATTTTGGGGTATAAATTCGCATCTCTATCACATAATACAATACGGGGTGCGGCAGGATGTAGTATCTTGAATGCTGAGTTGTTGGCGGTTAAAGGCTATATCGAAGGCTTTCATATTGCTGAACCAGCGATTGCAAACTAAATTTAGCTGAAATTAAAAAAGCCCCTCATACTATGAAGGGCTTTTCTATTTTTTGAGATTATGTCTATTGATATTGGTCAGTTGAATAGACGTAAACTGCAGGACCTTCTTCAACATCTGCGGACGTGAGTTTCCCATCAAATGTTTCTGCCACCCATTGATAGAGCCAATGGGCATCGGTTAATGAGAGATTTACACAACCATGACTTCTACGATATCCGAAGGCATCATGCCAATATGCACCATGTAGTGCGCGTCCCTCATCGAAGAACATTGTCCAAGGGACTTCTTCTAAGAAGTAGTAGTCATCTCCGACGACACCGCCACTCATATGTTTCCGTGTTTTACGATAATAGATATTATAGACACCTTCACGAGTGGGCCAACGGTCTAGACCTGTTGCAATTAAGGTGGCAAAGACAGGGCGATCACCTTCATAAGCAATAAGTGTCTGCTCGTAGAGGTCAATACTAATCCAGCGGTCTGTATCAACATCTTCTGGTGTTTCGATCGGTTGGATTTTGGCAACGTTGAATTGGTGTACCCATTTGTTTTCGCCAATTTGATACCAGCGATAATCATCAATTTCAACTGAATCATATATATAGACAAGGGTGTAACGATAGTGCATCCCGTTAGATTCTCGTGGGTCGCCCCCTGGGACTTTACTGGGATATAAATTGACAAGTGTCCATGCAACAGTGTAGGGGAGGTCTTCTTCTGGTAGTTGAACACCTGTAAAGCGCGACACACTGCCACCTGCGTTAACTAGGTTTGCTGTTTGTACCCATTCGTCAGTGTTGATTTTTGTCCAACCATCTTGTTCTTCTAGGGCTGTCACAAAATTAAAACCTGCGTCGATATTGCGAATCACATTCCCGTTTGGTGCATCGTGAACCGCGACTGTGCCATTGACTTGTTTATACCAACGGTCGTAAATAAGGTCTTCATTGAAGGGGATTAATTCAACATCGGGTTCTGGGTTTAATGCGATTTCTTCGGCTGAGATACCATATTCTGTAGTATCACAAGACTCTGCATCCTCTTCACAATTTTCTGTTGCGGATACGATGAGTGCTGTTGTCATTAGTGTAATTAAGAATAAAACCCTGATAAATTTGTTCATGCTAGCTCTCCATATATGCTCTTGTTGTCTATCTATAGGCTAGCATTACCAGTATGTCAGGGTCAATCAGCGTGAATACTACGCTAGGACTACGCCAACCCAACGCTGAGTCTAAATTTAATCGTAATCACCGCTTGAATAGACATAAACCGCAGGTCCTTCATAATCTTCTGTGGCAAAATCAAATTCATCATCTGCCCAATTGAATAACCAATAGGCATCTGTAATCGATAAATTGACGCAGCCATGACTCTGACGATAACCAAAACCATCATGCCAGTATGTACCGTGTAGGGCAATGTCATTATCAAAATACATTGTCCAAGGAACTTCTTGCAAATAATAAAAATCAGGTTGGTTATATGCACCACTCATCAATGTGCGAGCAAAACGCAAATAGACATGGAAAACACCTTCGTTGGTTGACCATTGGGGAAGCCCTGATGAAACAAGTGTTGCGAAAACAGGTTTATCGTCTTCATAGGCAACAGCAACTTGCTCATATAAATCGACACTAACCCATTTGTGTGTATCGACATCTGCTGGTTTTTCGACAGGTTGAATTTTTGCAACATTGAATTGATGTACCCATTGATTATCTCCAATTTGATACCAAAGATAGCCATCCACTTCTACTGATGTGTAGAGGCTGACGCGTGTATAACGATAGAGATAGGGATTATCATCAGCTGCTTCACCTCCAGGGGTTTTAGAAGCGCGAAGGTGTTTGAGTGTCCATGCCATTGTATATGGAAGCGGCTCGTCAGGTAATGTTACACCAGCAAAACGTGAGGGTAGTGTAGGCTCACTGAGGATAGATGATTGAACCCACTTGCCATCACCGATTCTTGCCCAACCATTTGCCTCTTCAAATACAGTCAGATAATTATAACCCGTCCCAAGATTTTCGATTAGATTCCCATTGGGCGCATCATAAACTATTAGGGCATCAACGATTGTTCGGTAACTTCTGTCGTATAGGATTGTCTCATCTATTTGGACTGGAAAGACATTGGGGGTTGGATAGGCTTCGATGTCACTTGCTGGAAGACCATTTGATTGTGCTATTGCTAGTGAACTTGTTGTGAAAATAAGGATAATTATAGATAGATAAAATTTCATGAGACGCATTACAATAAAATTCCTTTATTAGACAGATTGTTTATCTATTTAAACGGATACAAGCTCTAAATTCAACCTACGTATACTAGGCGTTTACTCAACGCTATCTGTAGGTTTTTCAAAATCAATGTACTGCGGTGGAATATGCTTGCATAAATAGTGTTCATCTTCGGGTTGATGAAAGATGATGCCATTATTGTATGCTTTACTAGCGTTAACAACTAGTATTTTAATATCTTTTGCATGACGATTGGCAACATGGCTTGCATTATTAATATTGGTGGTGAGGTGAACATACTGTCGATTGCGTGTTTCTAATCCACTTCGTTGGATTGACTCGATAGCGCTAAGACTAG
Organism: uncultured Anaerolineaceae bacterium; assembly: GCA_964352825.1. Lineage (GTDB taxonomy): Bacteria > Chloroflexota > Anaerolineae > Aggregatilineales > Phototrophicaceae > UBA6055. Next base: position 33,824 of record CAYGTY010000015.1, on the reverse strand, counting down.
TCCCATGATATAGATACTGGGGTGGCTGAACAACAGGATATTCAATCGTGACGACACCATTGCTATGCCCAAACATGGCACGCATTTTTCCATCAACGATTTCATAACGCTTTTTACCGTTTCGGTCACCTGATACAATTTCTTCTAAATCTGTATAGATAAATTGGTTTCCAAACTTGTTTTCAATGACTTCCCATAGTTTGACAACGGGGACAAAGCCGTTGTCATCCATTTCTAAACCAAAATCTTGCGCTTTGTGACGAAGAACAAGTGCTATAAATTTTGATAGCTGAGTCATATTTGCCATAAATTACGATTTCCCCACTATTTTTGGTATTATAATCATCATATATATTTATTTAACAACTGGAGAGGTGTTTTATGAATTTACTGGGGATCGATATTGGCGGTTCTGGCATCAAAGGGGCAATTGTTGATACAGAAAAGGGTGAATTTGTACATGATAGGCTGAGGATTCCAACACCACAGCCTGCAAAACCTGTACCTGTCGCTAATGTTGTGGCAGAAATTGCTGAACACTTTGAATGGACAGGTCCTATCGGTTGTACATTTCCTGCTGTTGTCAAACATGGGGTTACGATGAGTGCTGCAAATGTTGATGATGAATGGATTGGAACAGATGCTAAGCAAATTTTGCAAGAGACCACTGGAAGCCCTGTAGTTGTATTAAATGATGCCGATGCTGCTGGTATTGCAGAAATGAGATTTGGTGCGGGCAAAGGAAAAGATGGGCTAGTTGTTATTCTGACCTTGGGTACAGGGATTGGCAGTGCCTTTTTTATGAATGGTATCTTGATTCCAAACACAGAATTTGGTCATCTGAAGATTCGTGGTAAGGATGCAGAACATCGCGCATCGGATAAGATACGTCAAGAGCAAGAATATAGCTGGAAAAAATGGGGTAAAAAACTATCCGAATATTTACAATATCTTGAATTTTTATTTAATCCAGACCTCTTTATTATCGGTGGGGGAGTGAGTAAAAAATATGAGAAATTTTTCCCACATATTGTATGTGATACGGCAATTGTCCCAGCAGAGTTGAGAAATCAAGCAGGTATTGTTGGGGCAGCGATGGCGGCAAAAGATTTACTCTAATTTATTATCATTATCTGACCAAATCGGAAGCATAAGTGTAAATATAATCGTATCGTCTTCGCGCTCAATCAGAAATGGATTTTGTTGCGCGAAGAAGAATTTTCTTGCTGTGGAAATTGGGTTATAGGCTGTTGCAATTAATTTTGCAAGATCATCATCCGAATATTGCAGATAGCGTTGCATATAGATGATGATTTGTTGTTGTTTGATGGTGTAACTGATTGTTATTTGTGGGTGGAATGTATTTTTTGCATATGCAAGCATACTCCCTAAAATCATGGTTGCATCTTCGTGTGATTCGATATTAAGTATGGGTGTTGCTTCGGGAAGTTCAATTTCTAAAGTTGGTTCGTAATTTTTGGCATAAGATATGACAGAATGAATAAACCAATCCATGGCGTATACTTCAGAATTGCTTTTTGTATGCACTTGATATTGATTGGTTATCCAATGGCTCATTTGTTGCCAACGAGCAATTCCTCTTTGACTACTGCTGTGAATAATGGATAGCCATTGTTGTTTTTGCTCTTGTGTTATTGCATCGAGGTTGCCAAAGTCTGTTTGCCCCACCAAGATTTCACTGTACCCTTTGATTTGTGTTAGGGGAGTCATCGCATCATGTCTCCAGTAGGAAACACCACGTAGAAAGTCATTTATTGCAAAGGATAAAGCCTGATGGATGTCTTCTGCTGATAATTCTGGATAAACTTCTAATATTCGTTGTATAGGGTCGCCATTTAATGATTTCTCGATGATTTCTCGTACTGTAATTTGTGTATTGATGATATAAGGCTGTCCGCCCAATATATCAATATCTTGTTGTATACGATTGAACAATTGCGTCATACGATTTGTTCTCTATATATTGGGATTTCCCAACTTGTTGTGTAATGGATGAGTGGGAATTATTCAATTAGATATATGATACGACTTATAAATATCGTATTTATACTCTTTCCCATGTTCATGTGTTTCTATTTTACTTTGATTTGTGAATTGTACCACTTTCTATAATAACATTATGCTCTTAACTTGACGCTTATCACTTCGCACTTTATACTGTGGCTTCGTTTATTTTAGACAACTCTATTTGGATACTTTACCGAATTATATTGCAAGGAAGGGTACTTATATGACAAATGCTGAAGATCGTTTTGTATTTCGCGAGCCAAGCGTCAATTCCAAGAATGTAGTTAAGCGTGATGAGCAAACAATTTCCCCCTCTTATACACGCTCATATGGCTTTACGGTTAGTCATGGTGAAGGGGCAGAAGTTTGGGATGTTGATGGCAATCGATATATTGATTTTGCATCAGGAATTGCGGTTTTATCTACAGGGTTCAGCCATCCGCGTATCGTCAAAGCTGTGCAGGAGCAAGTTGCAAAGTATATGCACATTGGTGGTACAGACTTCTTTAGCCCTGAACCTGTTCGTTTAGCTGAAAAACTACAAGATATTATCCCAATTCATAACGCTGAACCTGATGAAAAATTAGTTTATTATGGCAATTCGGGTACAGAATCTGTGGAAGCAGCGATTAAATTGGCGCGTTATGCAACAAAGCGTTCACATATTGTTGCGTTTTATGGTGCATTTCATGGTCGTACAATGGGGTCGTTATCATTGACAGCGAGTAAGTATACTCAACGTGATGGCTATCCATACGTTCCCGGTGGTGTGACACATGTTCCTTATCCAGCACGGAATCAGTGCGATGACTGTGATGATGGTGGCAGTTGTTGTTCTCAATGCTGGTGTGATGCCGTCGGTTTTATTGAGAAATTTGTTTTTAAGAAGGTTGCTCCATCGGATGTTGCCGCAATCATTGTTGAGCCAATCCAAGGTGAAGGTGGGTATCTTGTTCCCCGTGATGACTTCTTGCCAAATTTACGTGCTTTATGTGACAAACATGGTATTTTGTTGATTGTTGATGAAATACAATCAGGAGTTGGACGTACTGGAAAATGGTTAGCCATCGAACATTGGGATGTTTCTCCTGATATTGTATGTCTTGCTAAAGGTTTAGGCTCTGGTTTACCGATTGGGGCAGTTGTCGCACATCGCGATATTATGGGTGAATGGATTCCAGGGGCACATGCCAGTACATTTGGTGGTAATCCTGTTGCTTGTGTTGCTGCTTTGGAGACCTTAAACATAATAGAAGAGGGTTTACTAGATAGCGTGAGCGAATTAGGTAATTATACCTATAAGCGTCTGAGCGCATTTATGCAAGATCATCCATCGATGAGCCGTGTTGATGGTAAAGGATTCATGCTGGGTATGGATTTTGTTGACGCTGATGGTGAACCATTACCAGCATTTCGTGATGAAATTGTCAATCGTTGCTATCTAAATGGCTTGCTCACTTTAGCATGTGGTACAAGTGGTATCCGTTTTGCTCCAGCATTAATTATTAACCGTGAATTGATCGATGAAGGGCTTGATATTCTTGAGCATTGTATTGCATCTGTCGAAGAAGATTTGTGGACTAGTTAGCAACTAAATCGGATAGTCATAGTATAAAAAGCAGACCAGCCTACTAAACTGATCTGCTTTTTATAGTGAGGTGAAATTCAACTTTATCCAAATGAAGTGGGTGCTGGGTCTTCTTCGTCTGCACCTTCATATGACTCAGTATTTGGATCGATATATGCTTCTGTCATAGGATCTTCATTCATTGGCTCGGTATAAGTCTCTGTATCTGAATAGCTTTCTGAGTGAATTTCTGTTACCTGCATTCCAGATCCTGGACTATTTGATGGCTGAGTTGTAACCGTAGTTGTGGTTGTAGACGTTGCAGCAATTGGATTGCCGAATTGATCTGTCACACCAATTGCACGATCAACAAATTCATCCGCATCTTCACGAATTTGTTCAGCAGCTTTTTCTTGTGATTGAACCCAGCGACCATTTTGTTGGGCAATGATTTCTTCACATCGTTCTACAAATCTGATAAAGGCTTGTTTGTTATTCATATAACGCCCAGCTTTTACATCGTAGAGTGATTTCTCTTGGTACATATCTTCTGCAGCAGAGCGATATGACCGCCAGTTATCTCCAAATGTGTAAAGTGCTTCAATTGCGGTTGCCATTGCGACGGATAGACTAATAAAGACCGTTACAAAATAGAGAATATCAGCAGCGATGCCTGAAGCATTAATACCAACAAGAACAGGTACAGTTACTGAACCAAGTCCAACAATAATTTGGGTCCGATAATAACGATTTTTGCTTTGTGTTGCCTTTGTATCAAAAAATGACCACTGGCTATACCAACGATGTTCTATGTAATAACGCTCTTGAGGTGAAAGACCTTGACGAACGAATATTGGAGGAGGCCAGGGGGCTTCTGGTAATATTTGGTAATCATCATAATCACCGTAGCGTGCAGATACATTATTTGTTGCTTTCTTCTGTTGTGGCATTTCATTTTCTACATGATCTGTCATGGGGACACCTATATTTTCTTGAGTTGGGTTAGTTGCTGTTGTGGATAAGACATCTTCACTGGATGAGGGTTTTGTTACCCCATTTGTGCTAGATGTTGGACCTTCTTGAAATTGAATGGGTTGTTCAATAGGTTGTGCATTGCTCTTACTTGTTGACTCTAAATCCATTGCTGCATTTTCTAAGGCTGATGAGGTGGATTCACCTGTAAAATTTGCCATACATCTTTGCTCCTGCACCCTTATAACAAACAGAGTGAATACCAAATATTGTCATAAGGTTAGATTTATGCTTGATTTCTGTATACTACTATTTGTAACATAAAATCAAGAAATTGACTGTTAAGTTTTTAAGATTAGTAATAAATCAATCGGAATTGTAATATCAATATATAGTCCGAAGTGAATCAGACTATATAAACTTCATAAAATATCTAGTTTTGCTTAGCTTTTGAGCGATTTTTGTTCTTTTTTTGCAAATCATTGAGAATTTCTAGGCGTTCTACTTCTAGTTTTGTCGCCTCATTGCTAGCCCCAGTGCTTTCTCGAACAATCAAATCACCAGGTCCACATTCCAAAACCTTACACAGTGCATTAATTTTTCTGAGATCAGGTGTAATCATGTTACCTGATTTTATGCGATATAAAGCGGCTATGGATATGCCTGCGCGTTGGGCAAGTGTTTCGTAAGTCATTCTTTCTTTGTGTCGCGCTTGCCACTCTAACAAGGCAGGTTCTAGATTTACATAAGTTGGCATGACTGAACCTTTCAATAATCAGATAATGTTAATCACATTATGCGTGAATACGAATTAAATATCAAGAATATCAATCAATACTATATGGTTTGTCAATGGATTATAGCAATGTTATCACATAAAGTTGACAATACTATCAATTAGTGATAGTTTTTATAAATCTGAATGATAGTTTTCTTCTTTCTATATAAATGTGAAGGTGAGGGGTTTAATGCTTCAAATCTCTGATACAACTAATCAAGTGAGTATTACTAAGTCGCTTGGGGTTTACGGCTGGGGGCATTTAGATGCCATAATTTTAGCAGCTCTTGCTACAGAATCTCCATTATTACTTATAGGTCCACATGGGACGGCAAAAACATTATTGGTAGAACGGATTGCAGAGTTACTCAAATTAGAGTTTCGGCATTATAATGCGTCGCTTATCAATTATGATGATCTTGTTGGTATTCCAATCCCTAATGAAGCTAAGACAAGTTTAGAATTTGTGACAACTCCCGGTGCAATTTGGGATGCGGGATTTGTTTTTTTTGATGAAATTTCACGCTGTCGATCTGATTTGCAGAATAAGTTATTTCCTATTATTCATGAGAAGCGTGTTATGGGTATGCCATTGGAAGAGCTTAAGTTCCGTTGGGCGGCAATGAACCCACCATCTCCTGACGAACCCAATTTTGATGATTTATCTACTGACATCTATATTGGCTCAGAACCTCTTGACCCTGCATTGATAGATAGATTTCCTTTTGTCGTTCCTGTACCAAATTGGCGCGACTTAGATAATTTAGAACGAAAGGGTATGTTAAGTCTTGAGCCCGACAGCCCGATAGACGAAACATTTAATTTGCTTGATTTCATTCAACAGACCCGTGAAGAAATGCGTTTGGTTGAACATGAGTATGGCGAGTGGCTGGCGGATTATGTGATATATGTTATGGATATGTTGTACCGCTCGAAACTCCCACAAAGCCCTCGACGTGCGCGCATGTTTTTACAGTCAATTATCGCGGTTCATTCCGCACGACGTTTGCTATCTGATGTTGTTGTTGATATGGATGCGAGTGCTGAAATTACATTGTTGTATGGTTTGCCACAAACTGCGACTGAAGTCCCACCCACACCGACATCAGTGGTTGCGGTGCATCGACAAGCGTGGGAGATTTCTACAAAATTAGATAATGAAGCATGGCGACAGGTTATGGAAGAAGAAGATGCTGTAAAACGTATCTTAATTGCTGAGGAGCTTGGTTTTAACGATGAGGAGCTAGCACAGTTTATCACACAAGCACTCACTACTTATGAATCCGAGTCACGTAAAATCAGTATTGCACTTGCGATGTATCTGGCATTTCGTGATCGTCGAAAATTAACGCCAGCGGCATGGGAACCTATCTCAAAACTTATACTTCGGGTTATAAAACCGTGTAAAGCGACATTATTCAATACGAATAACCAAACAGACATGAATAACTGGAAAAATATTCAACACTGGGCGATTGAACGTCGTAACGATGAGACGGAGGTCGCCATGTTGGAAGTTAATTTTGTACTGGGTTGTTTTCCTGAATTATGGCGTATTGAGAATTGGAATAGCGTATTGACACAATTTCGAGCTGATTTGTCGAGTTTTGGAATAGTTGAGGTGTAGAGATGGCTAATAATCAAAATAACCAACAAAAAGGTGGGCTTCTTCAACGTATGGGCAAAAATAATCAGAGCCAGCAACAGAACAATACGCCACAACCTTCACGATTTGGTAGTAATAATCAATTACCAAAACCGATGTGGACGATTACTCCAATGACTTCTGTAGGCGTGAAAATAGCCTATCAAGGTATTGGTGATCCCTTATTTCGTATTTTGGGTGAACCACTGGATAAGTCTCTGAGTGATTCAAGTGCTTTTGTTGATAAAATTTCGATGAATGATCTACTAATGGAAAGATTGGTTGCCACTCTTGATGATGCTTGGGACACATATAACCTGTCAGGTGCAGTCCTTTTCTATCCTGCTCATAAAACTATTCAGGATGCTTTCTCTCAGATGACTTTACCTGTTGCTGAGGTAGAAGAACAAACTAACGAAGATGATGGTAACTCTGTACAAGAATCACGCCCACCTCAGAATATACCGCCACCTTATACAACATATCGCGCTATTGATGCACTATTTGTTTTGAATATTCTTTGTCGTGTTCGTGGTGCAATTCTTGTCGATGAAACGCCTGTTGCACTTGAAACTGGATTTCTAAATAAATCCTATATATGTGACGATATGCGGATGGTTGAACTTGCCCTAGCAACGGGTGCAATTGAGGAGTCATGGTGATGGATGATATTCGAACATTGGAAAAGCATCTACGGGGTGATAACTCGCGTATTATGTCGCGCTTGCTATCTTCTTTACCTGCTGGAACGCTAGAAATGGAAACCTTAGCTAAATTGGCTGGGATTGTCGCGAGTCGTAAGATTCCAACAGCAGCAATGGAATGTAAACATCGTCCACGCCTTCTCTTGAATCCTGATTTCATTGATAAGAATTGTAAACGAGATGAGCATATTTTGTTGTTGGTGATGCATGAATTATGGCATGTCATGATGGCGCATACTAATTTGTATCCTAGAATTACACAGACGCAAAATATTGCATTTGATGCAATTATTAACTCTGGGCTATCACGGCGTTTTTCGACACCTGAATATATGGGTTTTTTTGACAAATTGAACCCACCTGATAAGTTTCCTCATCTCCTGTTACGTCCACCAATTGGTTGGCCTGATAATCCGCAATACCCTGAAGATATAGGCCCCGCTGGAACAAAACGTATACTTCAACAGCTTTATCCGAAACGCCTCTCTATGCGGAATACCCGCCAAGTGACGTTTTATGACGAAATATTGAACCTTATACGAGAAGATATGCGTCAACGAGGACTTTATCCTGAGGGCATCCCTATATTAATCGGTGATCATGATGGCGTGGATGATGATGGGAAGATAGCCGTTGGGGGAATAATCGGCGATGCGATTTCTGACTATGGCTTACGACCTTTTGGTTTTAACAATAGGGGAGGGTGGAGAAATCCTAATCAATATAACTCGCATATGCAAGAATCATCATATGAAGCGCGTCGGGTTTTCTCAAAAATATTGAAGCAATCAATTGGTTTAGATTTAAGTCGGCAACAACGGCGAACACGTGCATCTTTTTTTGAAACATCAGGAACAGGTGTGATTCCTAATCCGCGCGATAGGATGATATACTCACGTAGGCTCTTGGGTGGGGGAGACACCATATGGAATCAAGAATACGAAACTAAAGCCCGAATTAAACAAAATCGGCAACGTGCTTTTGTGTATTTTGATGTGTCAGGCTCTATGGGAAAGGTTATCCCATATTTATTAAATCTCCTGATACCCTACGTTGTTAATGACCAAGCGAAGTTATTCCAATTTTCAACGATTGTTGAGCCTTTGACCTTGAAAGATTTACAGGTTGGCTTGGTGACAACATCAGGGGGGACAAGCATTGTACCTGTGTTTAATCATTTGATTCAACAAACAAAGTCAGTCTCGCGTGTGTTGATATTGACCGATGGATATACTGGTCGCCCAAGTGATGAACAAGTTGCTGAGTTACGCTTGCGAAGAACCAAAGTTCATGTCGTATTGCCACATGAGATTGCTAACACGCATGATTTACAGGCAGTGTCTACATCAATGACGATCCTACCTAGATTGTCATAAGCCTATACATACTAAGAGATCTAACGCATAAACAAATTAGCGAACGACTTACCGAGTTTTATTGTTATTTTTATGAGCCCCTTCAACTACTGGAGGGGTTTTCTATTGGTCGCCAAAGTCCATATTCAAAACCGTTCATCGGAATTGTCTTATCAATTGAATAATTGGATTTGATGGCAATTAGGACAGGTGGTGGGAATAAATCTGCGCGTAATATAATCAAGCCAAATTCGTGATTTTCAATATATTCGATGAGTTCATCAGGGTTATAATGGTCGTTTTCCCAGAGATTTTTGAGTTGTACCCCATTTGTGATTACTTCTCTGCCACTTTGAAAGCTAAAACCCGCATCTTCAGACATCACAAGTCCTTCTGTCTGGTTCACTTCGTCAATGATTTTCCACCCATTTTCATAATCTTGTGGCGATGGGAAATGACCCGTAACAGCATAACCAACTGTCCAGCCAGCAGGATCATACAAAGGGTAACGCCAAGATGGTAAAGGGCTTATATTGAGTGCTGTGGCAATTGGCTCAAAGATAGGACCTGATGTTGGTAATTTGAATACGGTTACACTATATCCGAAGAATAGAATAAGTGAAAAAGTCGCTAAAATGGGGTGTAGGTAGGGGATTGAGAAACGCTTCATAATAGTTGAAAGATAATTACTAGATGGCAGTGCCCAACTATTGTTGAGTGACCTTGCTAGGAATATGCCACTTAATATGCACATGGATACTAAGACTGTTGCATAATAGCTATCTCCAGCACCCCATTTACCTGAGCCAGCGGTTGCGACAAAAGAGACAACAAACCAGATCGAATATACAGATAATCGTTCAAAGTAGAACTCATAGATAAATATGAGAATGGATGGTAGTAATAACCACCAATGTAAGCGTAAAAATTGCATCATAAGCCCTATAAATTGCTCGGTAATATAGGGGTTTTGATTGGCTGTAATGATATTGGTATACCATTGATTCTCTGTTGCTAACATAAGTAGAGCAAAAACTGCCCCCGCTGCCAGAACAAGCCCAATACTATATTGAATTGATGTGCGTGGGTTTCGTAAAAAGACCCATGCAGTAACGGCTATACAGGTTGCATAGGCGAGTTGCTTGGTAAACCCTGCAAGTAATAAGAAAAGAAAACCAATTATGAGCTTTTGGGTTTTGTATTTACTATGTTCATCGAATACATTGGCGATGACAACAACGGCTAAAGTCTCAAACATAACCATTAGTAGATGTTGCCTGAGCAGAGGTCCGATATGATAAATATAATTTGATGACAGGAATGCTAAGCTTGCGATTACTGCCACCGTTTTATAATTTGTTTCTTTAAAAACTGCCCAAGCAATTGCACCTGCTGTGATGAATGTCGATATAAAGATAATCAGGCGACCATACCAGAATTGTGGACCAAATATTTTGACAAAGGGTGCCATAATAATATGAAAAACAGGTGGATACCCACTACCATAGAATGGAAAGACATTGTTGTCACAATATGGACATTGCCCTTCTGCAATGAGAACCGCATTATTTAGCTCATAACCTTCCGCTTGGTCGTAATCAAATGGGAAAGGTATAAGGGCAATCCCAAACGCGATGTAGATAAGGGTGTGAATAAGCGTTATTGTAAGGATAATGAATAGAATTGTTTGAACGATTTTTTTCATAATAGTGGGCATCTTTAAAATTGTGTGTGTTGTATTGGCATAATCTACATAGCTTGTACTCACTTGTAAATATGTAAAATATGAGGGTCTATATGTATAGTGATGAATTACCAGAGTTTCGTAAAGTTAAACATTCGTATGTCACGCAGTTAATCAATGGTGTTTTTGTTGGGGCAGGGGGAGCGAGTTTTGTCAAATTAGAGACTTTTGACGATAATCATTTCCGTGTTATTTTTCGCCTAAGCTACTTTCAACTGGCTGAGGGAAATGACATGCCAAGTAAATCTCAATGGAATACACTCAAGAAACGTGTGAAACGTCGTAATCACTCTATATTTGTTTTTCGTGAATATGGTGAAATCGAGTGTAAACCCAATCAAAAATCTGATGATAATACTTCAGACACATGTCTATATCTTGATTTCGGCTTTTTGTATGATTGAGGTTTTGGGTGACTAAGATTTATATAGCCACCCAGATGATTTAATTCTTGAAGTTGATAAAGCGATAACCGACACCACGTTCTGTAATGATATATCGTGGGTTTGATGGGTCTTCTTCTATTTTTTCTCGTAAATAGTTGACATATAACCGAACATAATGGGCTTCGTCACGATATTCATATCCCCAGACTTTCTGTAAAAGTTGGTCATGGGGTACAGTCCAGCCTGCATTTTTGATGAGGTGGTAGAGTAGGCGATATTCTGTTGGGCGGAGCTTGATATGTTCCCCGTCAACGATAACTTCTCGCTGATTAAAATCTACACTGAGGCGTTCATCGACTTCTAGGATGGCTTCCTCAGTTGTCGGTTTTTCAATACGGCGGAAAATCGCTTTGATACGGCTCGATAGTTCACGAGGACCAAATGGTTTTGTGATGTAATCGTCTGCACCAAGTTCTAAACCATAGACCTTATCATTTTCCTCACCTTTTGCGGTTAGCATAATAACAGGGATATCAGAAAATTCGCGTAACATGCGTAATGTCTCAAAGCCATCTAGTTCTGGCATCATGACATCTAGCAATACCAAATCAGGTAGTTGCGTACGCACAGTGTCTAGGGCTTCTATGCCACTATGTGCTTCGATTACATGATGGTCTTCTAATTCTAAATTCATACGAATGAAGCCAATCATACGTGGCTCATCATCAACAACAAGGATACGTTTGCCCTTGCGGGGTGTGTTTACAGATTGTCTTGGGTTCATAGTCTTTTTTTCTTAATCACGGAATGGCATTGGGAAATCTTCAACATCGTCATCACTCGGCAGAACTTGAATGTAGTTGATACGCCACCACGGAAAAATCACCGTAGTAACACCTTCATCTACCCAGTCAAATTCTTTATCATTTCTTTCGCGAGGATTACGACCTATAACTGATGTATCTTGTGGGTCTGGTAGTTCATCAACCTCTACTTTTACAGGCGCAGAGTTTGCAACATGAATAATAATTGTATACATAATTAAGTCACCTAGTTACTGCGTTCAAAGTAAATATGTGCTGTCAGCTTACCTAATCGAATCTCATCACCATCACGCAGAACACGCGGTTGATTGGGGACAAGACGTTGCCCATTCAGGAATGTACCATTTGCACTACCTGTATCAACGATTGTTAATGTGTCTTCACTCAGTTCAATTGCTGCATGAGACCGTGATACACCTTTATCAAGCGCACCATAAGGTGAAAAATCGATACTTGGTTTGTCGGTACTGCCTGCATCCGATCGCCCCATTGTCATGCGTGGGGTAGCTGGTAATCGGATTGGGTCGGTTGCATCGCGTATATGTAAAATTACATGTGAATCTTCTCCAAAACGAGCAGACCCCCATGTTGCTTTAGCTGATGCGTCATTGGTATCATTCTGTATTTTTCTTGTGGGAAGTGTCGCATTTAAGGGACTTGCTAAATTACGCCCACATTCTTCGCAGAATAATAATCCAACTCGGTTGATATGACTACAATTCGGGCATGGTTTCATAGCTTGTGATGTACCAATTGGCTACACCTTGCTCCTTTCGTGCTGTTGTGCAAATTGAGTCGAAATCATTCTAACATTTAATAAGTTAATTGTATATGTAATTAAATGATGACTGCAACTTATTTAATATCTGTTTATATCTTTGCTGTAGGGACTACACTCATATGCTCGTTCATACAACATATAGGTCATTCTCTATCTACATTTTAGGATAGATTCTTAATCTATCTCATCGATAATGCTTGTGCCGGGTGCCAATAAATATCGGGTTTGATATTTAATCGTCTTTTTACCCTTATCCGAAAACGTCATTGTTTGCGCTACACGTTGCGCTTCTTGACGTGTTTGTTGTGCAAGGTCTTCTTCACCCATCTCTAATAATCGGGTTGCGAGATTTTCAAGACGCTTAGTTGCTTCTGCAATATTGCCCTGTTCTAAGGCTTGTTGTGCTCGTTCTTGTAAGCGATACAATGTTAGCTTGCTTAGTGCATCTAGGATTGGTGCTGGTGGCTCTTCTAAAACCTGCTCTTTAGAAACTTCTACAGTCAAATCACTAGTGGATTGAAAGTGGGATGCAGAGTTTTGTAGTATATCACCAGATGTAACAATACGAACAATATTCCGAAAACCAAGCTCCATATTCGGTGGCATTTGATACTGCATGAGCACAGATATTGGACGTGATGTTTGTAAACTGCCAAGATGAATGTATTCGCCATCAATCTCTAAAGGTTGCGGATTAGGTGATAATTTAAAAGCTAATTCTAGTTTTACATCTGGGTTAGTCGCGATTGATAGCTTCATGCGTTCTGCAAATACATTTGCAAGGTTTCGTACATGGTTATTTAGGAAGCGAACAACCGCATCGGCACTGCTAATATAAATAGACGAGCCCCCTGTTTTTGATGCGATTTCATCTAAAAATTGGTCATTCCAGTCGTTACCAAGTCCCATAGCGCTAATACCGATACCTTGTGAAGCACTACGTGAAGCAAGCTCTAAGCAGCGATCTTGATCACCAAAGGTATGTCCATCGGTTAGTAAAATGACATGATTGACCATTTTTGAGCTAAATACACGCTCATTTTCTGCAACACCTTTTGATAAACCCTGATAAATTTCTGTGCCACCAAATGCGGACATCATACTGATTTTCGCTTTGAGTGCTTGCTTATCGTGGACAAGCGTCGCAGGAATAATCACATTTGCTCGATCATTAAATGTAACAACTGATATGTAGTCATCGGGTGACATGTTATCGATGATTTGATGAGCAGCGACCTTGACCTTTTCTAAGCGAATGCCATTCATTGAATTACTATGGTCTAAAACCAAAGTTAAATTAATTTTAGATTGCGTTGTTGTTACATCTTCTTGAAGCTGAGGAGGGGGGAGTATTTCGGTTAGCATATAGATAACTTGGGATTCCCCTAAGGTAACAACTGACCGCTTTGATAGTGTGACACGTAAAGAAAAGAATAAATCGCCCGGTTCATGGCTTTTTGCGAGCTCTTCATCAAAGTGACGACGGCGCAAGTTATCTGATAAAATTTCATAAGCCGAAGTGATTTCTTGAAATTGTACAACTGCACCTGGGTTATTTGGGTTTACATCGGGGTGCAAACGTTGTGCTAGCTTCCGATAGGCTCGTTTAACATCGTCGCTGGTCGAAGTTTGTGAAACACCTAATGTGGCATACGGGTCAAAGTTATTCATTATTGGGCTACTTACTACTTGGTATTTTAAGAATAATCACAGTTATGTTATCGATCCCTCCCTCAGTATTTGCTAATGCAACAAGTTTGTCGCAAGCATCCTGAGGTGTTGGGGAGTTTAGAATAATTTCTTTCATTTTTGCATCAGATACGAGTCCCCATAAGCCATCACTACACAACATCATTTGTGAACCAGGGGGGAGTGGTCGTATTAGGCGCTCAACTTCAAGGTTTTCACTTTGACCAACAGCACGGTAGAGTACATTTTTTTGCGGATGATGTTCCGCTTCTTCTGGAGTCAGTTGGTTAAGTTCAATTAATCGTTGTACGAGAGAATGATCTCTTGTCAGTTGCTCCATTTCCCCATTATGAATGAGATATGCTCGGCTATCTCCTACGTGCGCCAAATAAGCGAGATTTCCTACAACTGCAACACTTGTAAGGGTTGTACCGCCATCAGGTACACCTTTTATAACTGCTAGATTAGCTTTTTCTGATGCAGAAACTAGTGCTTCGATAATAGTTGGACGGTCACTATCATCAAATTCACGTAACATAGGGACATATATTTTATCTAGCATCTCTGCTGCAATTGTTTCAACTGTTAATGCTGATGCTTTTTCTCCGTCGTGATGTCCGCCCATACCATCGGCTACAATGAAAAAGCCGAAATCAGGGCGATCATCAACTGTGATGGAGTTGATTTGCATTGCAAAACATGCGTCTTGATTATTTTCTCGGAGCATCCCGACATCGCTTGAACGACCATAAATTAAAGATACTTGCTGTTGGTGCGTTACGGGTTCCATTTCCAATGGTCGAGTAACACCTGCTGGAGTAGGTGTCATATTGGAGTCTACTTTTTCTGGTGTGACATTAGGCTTTGTATCAGCTGCTTCTGTCATATCTTGGCTATCTGATTCTATGGGAGTACCAGCGTTTTCTAGTTCTTCTGTAACCGCTTCTGATGTTCCGCTGTCCTCTGCCTCCAATTGCTGTTTCGACTCATCCTGAGGAGTGAGTTGAGCTGTTTTTGTTGGAATCGTATCGCTGTCATCTGAAGGTTGACCGAAAATGCGACGAATAATGTTCATACTATTGTCCTAATTTCTGTAAGTAGTTTTAGGCATTTACAAGTGGTAATGCATAGACTGTATTGTCCATGGATGCTATGTATATCTTATTATTTGAGATATGTGGTGCTGATGTTATCCCATCGTTTGTCTTGAACTTCCACCGCTCTTTGCCATCATTGATGTTAAGACAATAGAAATTTCCGTCTGTATCTCCAAAGTAAACACTCTCTCCTTCAACTAAAGGTGACCCAATAATGGGAGCTTCTGCACTGAACTTCCATTTATCTTTACCTGTTTGTGTATTAACAGAGTAAAATGTACCATCTGTTACACCAAAGTATACATGAGTGCCTTCAACGATTGGTGATGATACGATGGGTCTACCTGTGCGGAATCTCCAAACCCGATAGCCTGAATCTGCTTGAATAGCGTGTAAATGCCCGTCAAAAGAACCCACATAGCAAATGCCTTCGAGGTCAACAAAGGGGCTTGATGTGATTGCCCGTTTGGCACGGAACGACCATTTTTTGTTACCGCTTAATTCGACAGCGGCTAGTTCACCATCTTCATTACCACAAATAACAAGTTCGTTTGTGACCCACGGGCGTGTGCGTATTGGTGCTGCCATATCGTATTCCCATAAATAACGCCCATTTTGGGAGACCAGCGCATAAAGTTTCCCGTCGTCACTACCAAAGAAAACATGTCCGTGTGCTACTCGAGCCGTACTGCGGATTTTACCATTGGTTGAGTATGTCCAGTTAATACGCCCTGTACGATATTCAAGTGCGTAAAATGTATGATCCTCTGACCCAATAACAATGAGTTTGCTTTCTTCATCCATAATAGGGGATGTGGCAATACCAGCTGTTGTCGCGTATTTCCATACAAACTCCCCAGTATCTTCTTTGAGTGCCCAAACATTGGAATCATACGATGAGACAAATACAAGGTCATT
>CAYGTY010000015.1:0-17236 GCA_964352825.1 uncultured Anaerolineaceae bacterium | reverse complement strand
GTTGCCATAGCGGGCTTGCTCCAGCGCATCTTTCATTTCGGCACAGGATTGATAGCGGTTGGCGGGTTCAAACTCTAGTGCTTTTTCAATCACATTGATTAACAGCTGAGGGGCTTCTTCATTGTGTTTATCAATTGGGCGTTCTGAAAAGCTAAAAGGTGGCTCAAGGCGTGGGTCTTTGCGCGTAATAACATGATGTAAGGTTGCGCCCAGACTATAAATATCACTCAGTGGTGTGACATTACCTTTGTATTGTTCAGGCGCAGAATAACCCTCTGTACCAATCATCGTATGCTTACGACCACTGACAAACACTTTAGCAATCCCAAAGTCAATGAGACGAACTTTGCCGAGGGCATCAATCATGATATTTGCTGGTTTCATATCACGGAAAATAATGATTTCTGGTTGATGACTATGCAAATAATGTAATACATCACAGAGATCAATCGACCACTCTAAAATTTTCTTCATGGGTAGTGCTTTTGTTTTTGTGAGAATTTCTTCCAAGTCACTACCATTAATGTACTCCATCACGAGATATACACGATCATTTTGTTCAAATGAGTCATATATCTTTGGAATAGCTGGGTGCGATAAGGTGGCTAAGATATTTGCTTCACGCTGGAATGTCTTAACGGTTGAGGCACGTTGTCCCGCGTCAGCACCTTGTACGTGCATTTCTTTAATCGCAACCATCCGTTTTGCATCAGGGAAGTTTAAATCGCGTGCTTGATAGACAGCACCTTGACCACCACCACCCAGAATACCAATGATTTTGTACCGTGTTAATAGGATGGTGTTTGGTTTAAGTGCACCGTCCACATAAACTTCTTCTTCGTTTCCGCCGAATTGTGTTGTTTCTGGCATGAGATATTACCATCTTTGTCTATAAATACAGATTAAGGAATGATGTCTTGATTTATTATATTTTACCAATCACAATGGCGCAATCTTAAGCCTTTGTTTTTCTAAGGATAAAATGTTTACTGACACCCCATTATCATTATACCTACATATCCCTTTTTGTTCTGCAAAATGCACATATTGTGCTTTTAATACTTATATTGACCTTGAAATGCTTATTCCCACCTATGTTCAGGCATTATGTAAAGAGATTAAATTCTTAGCACAGCATAACCCACATCCAACTATACAGACAATTTTTTTTGGTGGTGGAACACCTTCGCTGATTACTAGTGAACAATATGGTTTGATTTTTCAGACGATTTACAATCATTTTGAGTTAAGCTCAGATGCCGAAATTTCTTTAGAATCCAATCCTAATGATTTAAATGTTGCTTATTTGGCTGATTTACGTGAGATTGGATTTAATCGTTTGAGCATTGGGATGCAATCTGCTACAGATAAAGTTCTCAAGATGTTTGGACGTGAACATGATATTCAACAAGTTGAAGATGCTTTTCATTATGCTAGTGAAGCTGGGTTCGATAATGTCAACTTGGACGTTATCTTTGCATCACCTTATGAAACTTTAAATGATTGGGAACAGACTGTTCGTTTTTTAATGCACCTGAAACCAGAGCATATTTCTATGTATGGTCTTGAGTTAAAAGGTGGAACCGATTTACGTCTACAAGTTGATTCAGGTGAGTTGCCTCAACCTGATGATGATTTATTTGCTGATATGTATGAATATGCTTCTGATGAATTTGCTACTCATGGGTATTCTCAATACGAGATTAGTAATTGGTGTCAGCCAAATCGGGAGTGTCGACATAATTTACAATATTGGCGGAATATGCCGTATATCGGTCTTGGGGCAGGGGCGCATGGATTTGCAGGTGGTTACCGATATTCTACAATTACCTCACCGCAGCGATACATTGAGAGCCTACTCAGTGACGGAGCATCTGCGAACAATAACATATTTCCGTTAACACCTGCTATTGCAAAATCAGAACAAGTGAATCGTGAGTCTGACTTATATGAAACCATTATGATGGGCTTGCGGATGACAAAAGAGGGGCTTTTACGGAAATCCTTTCTGGAGCGTTTTGGAATAGATTTTGTTGAAATGTTCCCGAGGGAAGTTCAGAAATTTGAATCTATGGGATTGCTTCAAGTTGAAGATGATAAAGTCCACCTAACGGATTCAGGCAGACTTTTGAGTAATGGGGTGATTCGAGAATTTGTGTAAAATTGCCCAATTAGTTTTTATATAACGGGGTTTCTTGTAAATCTGAGATTGTTTTCGCACTGGTACACAACATCGCAATTCGCAATTGTGCTGTCAACTCCCGAATGAACATGTCAACAGATTCAGCCGATTCATTAGCTACTTTGAGGAATGGTCCAGCCAAGCCTGCAAGTGTTGCTCCTAAAGCAATACACTTTGCTATATCAATCCCATCCCGTAAACCACCGCTGGCAAATGTTGGAATATCAGGTGCACCTGAGACTGCATATTGTATTGCATCAGCTGTTGGAATACCCCAATCTGCGAAACTCCGTGCGACTCTAGCATGGAAAGCTGTAGGTGCACGATGATACTCCACTTCACTCCAAGATGTTCCGCCTGCACCTGCAACATCAATTGCAGATACGCCTGCATTGGCTAAATCACGTGCATTTTGTTCTGAGAATCCCCAGCCGACCTCTTTTGCGATAACAGGTACAGGTAACCTCTTGCAGACTTCTTCTGTCTTTTTTAATAATCCTGAGAAATCTATATCACCTTCAGGCTGAACAGCTTCTTGTAAAACATTAAAGTGCAAAATTAGTGCGTCAGCTTCGACCATATCAACTGCTTTCTGGCATTGATCAACCCCATATCCATAATTGAATTGGACTGCTCCAAGATTAGCAAATAACATAATATCAGGCGCAACTTGACGGATCGTATAGGTTTCGGCGAGCAAGTCATCCTCAATTGCGGCGCGTTGTGAGCCTAGCCCCATTGCTATATTGTGTTCTTGGGCAGCGATAGCAAGATTACGGTTGATATTTTGAGCCATTTCTGTTCCACCTGTCATTGACGAGATGAGAATGGGTGAACTTAGCGTTTTCCCGAACAAGTCAACTGATGTGTCGACTGCTTTTAAATCTAATTCAGGGACGGCTTGGTGCATAAAACGATAACGTTCAAGTCCTGTCGTAAGCCTTGGAAATTGTACGTTTTCATCAAGGTTTATACGTATATGGTCAACTTTTCTACTTTCTGTTGTCGGTGTTTCCGTGACTTTTGGCATAAAATGGTGTTCCTTAATATTGGATAGCATTATACTATTCGGGCAAACGTGTGTTATCGTACTGATGAAGTGATACTGTGTCAATAATTTCTAGGTGATCGTTAATTAGCCTAGCACAGTAATCGAATATCGGTATAATTAGCGCCTAACTATTTGAAAATACAATCTATTCCACTTTGGGAGGAATGACAAATGGCATCAATTGCAGATCGTGTAAAAGACATTGTTGTAGAATTATTGGGTGTAGAAGAAGATAAGGTTGTAAACGGTGCGAGCTTCCGTGAAGATCTTGAAGCTGATTCGCTAGATTTGGTCGAATTAATTATGGCTTTTGAAGAAGAATTCGGTGGCGAAATTAGTGACGAAGATGCACAAAAGATTGAAACTGTTGGACAGGCTGTGGAATATATTAAATCCAACATGGATGGCTAGAACTCATTCATAACAATTGCGATCATGATGAGGTAGTCTTTTAGTAGCTACCTCATTTTATTTATGTAGATATATGCAATTTTTGTAATAAGATATTTCGTCCAGCAAATAATGCAACCCCAACATAGGCGACAATCAATATCCATATACCAAACCCAACTGTATATTCTTGTAATGACAGTGTATAAAGTTGTTGTGCTTGTTCTAATCCAAACCAAGAAGCTCCAACCCCTAATATAATAGCCACAATAAGAATATAATCCCGTAATTTCGGCAATTTAACGACAATTAAGCCAATGCCAGCCATCAAGCTTATCACGGCTAGAACCATCTGTTGTTGATAGTTGATATTATCACTTGCTGATATGAGGAATTCTAAAGGTGGTAATTGGGCGATGAATAGAATAATGATAACGATGAGAGAAATAAAACGAGATTTCATATTATCAGTCGATGATATGGCAACGAGGATTGTGATAATCAGTAGTTGGATTCTGAGTAGAAGGGGTACTAGCAGGGCTGGGGATGTGTGTGGTTGTGATGGATGTAGACTCGCCCATTCTGCAAGGTCATATGCGCCGAGCGTTAATGGTGTTGTTGGTGTAATTATCCACGGCATAATATAGCCAAACAGCCCGATGGCAATGGCAATATATAAGAATAGGGTTGGTTGATTCTTCATGTGATTAGTTTATAGTCTTTCGTTTCTCAATAATGGATTCAAGGGTTTGGTAAATTTGATCATCCTCATCATTTTGCCGATGGAAGAAGTTCACCATAAAATCGCTACGCCGTTGGCGTAATGCAAGGGGTGCAACAATCATCAAGTCATCTATAGAGACTTCTGTTCGGTTATCAGCAGCAGCATGTGCGCGAGCAGCTTCAAACATCGTAAATTCTGCACGGTGGGAATCTATATCAAGTTGATTAACTAATTCCACCCCCACGCGAATTGTTTCATCGGGTAATTCAGTCTTTTTAAGATTTTCTCGTGCGAGAATGATTTCTTCGCGCGCTTGTGCCGTTTCGTATTCCCATTGTCGTATAAATGCTGTTGGGTTTTTCCTAAAGTCACGGACACGCCTATATACTTCCATACGTTCTTCGATGTCTGTTAAACCTCGAACATTGATACGTAAACCGAGCCTATCCATAATTTGTGGACGTAACCGACCTTCTTCAGGATTCATTGACCCCACCAATACAAAACGGGCTCGATATGTACCGATGTTTGCGCCACGTCGAACAGTGTAACTCCCTTGTGCGGCAGCATCTAAAATAGCATCAACGATTTCATCTTCTAAGAGATTGATTTCGTCTACATAAAGGATATTGTTATCGGCACGGGATAAGATACCACGTTCAATTCTGACGGCGTTTCTATGGACTGCTGCGCGTTCATTGAGTCCGCCGACAACATCCTCTAAGCGAGCATTTAAAGGTAATTCGACTAGTTTGACAGAATCAGAATGTGAAATACTTTCGCCCTGTTTATATTTTTCATAACATTCTGGATAGAGTGCCTCTGCGACATCAGGCTCTAGCGCTTCAATATCTTCGGGTAGAATATCTTCTTCGCAGTCACTCACTTCAATGTGTGGCAAGATACCTGTCACGCTTCGGACAGCGGTTGTCTTAGCGATACCCCGCGGTCCTATCAGTAATACACCACCAATTGCTGGATTTATCACAGCCAATAACATAGCCGTTCTCATTTCGAGTTGTCCAACAATTGCCATGAAGGGGTATGGGCGATGTTCTGCAATGCCTAAATCGGGTTCATCAATTTCTGTGATACGCTTATAACTATGTTCTTCTAGAAGTCGAAGTAATACAGAATCTTGAGCCATATTTATACTTCTTTCGCTCTTTGCTTTTTACGAAAATCTTGCCGTTCTTTGGCTGCTGTCGCGCGGGCTATCTGCTCGTCGGTTTCGAGTAAAAGTGGTGCTACAGGTTTTGGTCGCCCATTTTCGTCTAATGCAACATAGACGAGGTAAGCTGTATTACTCTTGCGTCGGACGGCTGTCAGTGGATTTTCTGTAATGACTTCAACTCGTGCTTCCATTGAGGTGCGCCCTACATAAGTTAATTCGGCATTGAATGTTACTACTTCTCCAATATGGATCGGTTCGACAAATGTCATAGAATCGACTGCAACAGTGACAACAGGAGCTTGTGCATGCTTCATGGCTGCGATTGCGCCAGCCTCATCGACAATCTTCATGATTACGCCACCATGTACATTCCCTAAACGGTTTGCATTTTGTGGACCCATGAGTAGACTCAGTGTTACTTGTGAATTTTCAATTTTTTTACTGTTTTGTTCTGTCATATCATTATTATCCAATTCATTGCATCGTCTATGTATCATACCATTATGAGGATAACAAATTCTCATATACGGATTTTAAATGTTGCGCAGATTTTTCCCAAGTGAATTTTTTAACTTGTTCATATCCTGCTTGGGTAAGCTGGTCTTTATAAGCGGTATTTTGAAGAATTGTTTTGAGATTCTTTACGAGTTCATCAACATTATATGGATCTATCAGTATGCCTGCTTCTCCAGCGACTTCTGGCAAAGAGGATAAGTTTGAGGTGATGACGGGTGTACCACACGCCATTGATTCTAGTATGGGTAAGCCAAATCCTTCGTATAGTGAAGTAATGACTAGACAACTGCTGGCTGAGTACAGTGCTGGTAAATCTTGATCATCGACGAATCCTAAGAGGTGAACATACTCTTCAAGACTTGTTTCTTTTATTGTTTGATACATCTCATCTTCAAGCCAACCTTTTCCACCAGCGATCGCATAGTGGATATGGATACCTTGATTATGTAATTGTTTGAGGGCGAGGATTATCCGACTATAGTTTTTACGTGGCTGAACAGTCCCCACAGATAGAACATAGTCAAGCTCTGTCAATCCATATTTTTGTCTAACATTATTTAAAAAATCTTGATTCTCGATAGGTTTAAAGCGTTCATCAACACCACTTAATAAAACTGTGATTTTATCTGCTGGTGTATGGTAAATCTCAATCAGGTCGTTTTTTGTTGCCTTAGAGTCTGCGAGGATGTGGTTAGCGTTTTTGACCGAGCGTGGCACAACCCTGTCAAGATATGCTTTAAGCGATGGACTAGCTGTTTCTGGAACGCGAACAAATGATAAATCATGAACAGTTAGTAGTGTTTTAGTTGTCGGCAGGGTAGGCGGTAGAACAAAATCTGTAGCATGAAGTAAATCAATACGCCCAGTCATAAGCTCTATAGGAATCGGTAATCTTGCCCGATGCCATATACGCGCTAACCAAGGTGGAGTGATTGTTGTCGGAGACCAATTGAAATTTAGTGACAATGGGATGGGTAAATCATTTTTACTTGTCCCTGCGACAAATAAACGATACTTATTTTTTGTGTCTATTTGAGATAAGGCAGAGGTCAATTCTCGAACATAACGCCCGATGCCCCCACCTTGTTCATAGGCAGGGGTGTAATCAATCGCAATACGATACACGTTATTCTACGTCGTTGTATGTCCAATAACGATTCGCTAGGAAGTTCCAAACCATGACAACCACTACACCAATAAATTGTGCAATCATTGTGCCAAATTTCTGTTGGTCTAATAGCGAAGGGTCATAAGACGAAATAAAGGTTTGCATGATAGATGT
The DNA here is from genome assembly GCA_964352825.1 of uncultured Anaerolineaceae bacterium. Lineage (GTDB taxonomy): Bacteria > Chloroflexota > Anaerolineae > Aggregatilineales > Phototrophicaceae > UBA6055. The sequence goes on along the minus strand of CAYGTY010000015.1, from coordinate 9,917 downwards.
TGATAACACACCAAATGCTGTATATGTTGCGGCAATCCAGATTGTGCGGGCTGTCCAACCTGAGACACTTACAATTGCAAATTGTGTGAGTTGACGACGAATTGAATAAGACCGCGAGTCAGGATACGTCCATAGGCGATTCCATGTAAAGTTACTACATACAGCTAGAATAAAGCCAATTGTGGTTGCTATTGCGACATTGATGACTAAATTTTCACCCTCTGTGTTAACAGGTGGAAGAATTGTTGACTGTAAGAAAAATACAGTGCCGAAGTCAAGTAAAAACCCTAATAGCCCAACGCAGGCAAATTTGATGAATCGCTCGACTTCTTTCGCTTTATCGCCGCCTATGCGATTTGCTAGACGAAAGATTAACCCATCGAATGGTGTTGAGAAATTTTTCTGTTTTGGATTGGTATTGGTATCTTGTGTTACAGCTTGAGACATCGTTACTCCAGTGTTAGTTTTTGTGTAACTTGCTGATGAATGATTGCAAGTACGCTAAATAATAGTCCAATATGTAGAAAAAGATTATTAACATATAAGTTGTCAAATAGACTATGGATGGCAATATATGTCCAAGTCCCTAATAATCCAATAATAATTGACCGTGTGAAATAATCTGGATGACGGCGATTACGCCACGTTACACCGAAGATAACAATCCAAAAAATTAAGTAAGTTAAGAAGCCAATGATGCCAGTCTCAGCTAGAATATTCAAGTAGTAGTTATGTGCATGACCAAGTGGTTCTTTCCAGTTGATTAGCCGATAATCGTTATAAACAACCTCATAACTGCCAAGCCCCACACCCATAATAGGGTTAGCTTCTGCCATGTTAATTGCTGCTTGCCAATGGGCAATGCGTTCGACAACTGCATAATTGATTGTTGTGATATCAACCCCGCGTATCTCCTCAATCGTGATGAAATCTGTTGCTGCTGTGGTCAGTCGATTGACAATTGACTGTGGTAATACACCGCTTATCCATAAGGTAGAAAGTAATAATACAGTTGCTAAAGCTATGCCGATACTGTGTGAGATTTTTTGGGGGAGTGCAAACGCCATAACCGAGGCAGAAATGATGAAGCCTAACCATGCTCCCCGACTCCACGATGCAATTAATGCACCCAAAAGTATAGTTGTAAGGCTAGCATATATATTCAGGGGGATAATCATATGCCAACTGATGCGATATTTGTTTTTCCAGATTATAGTCAGTTGATGATAAACGCACATCAGTGCTATCGGTAAAGCAATCCCCATAAACCCACCAAATGGGTTAGGTTGACCGAATGTGCCAAATGCACGGAAAAAACGTCCTCCAATTAAGAGATGGTCTGCACCACTCCCTCCGAAGAATATATATAATCCGACGATTGCATTTGCTATAGCACTTGCTAGGAAGGCAAAAATAAGCCATCGCCAATGGTGTGCTAGTGTTGTAGTGAACTGCCAAATGAATACTGCTATAATGACCCATTTAAGCCATTCTGTTATCCATGCACTTGTTGAGTTACTTGCCCACTGATTAAGACCAAAAACAACAGTGAGAAGTAAAGTAACAATCAATACCATATTTATTTGGCGTGGAATTAGTGATTTCTCAGTTTGTATTTGATAGATTGACCATGTTGCAAAGTAAACTAATAGTATGATTTGACCGATATCCAAAGGTAGTGCTAAAGTCGATTCTGTTGCAATTAAGGTGCGAAGCGGTGAGAGTATAAGGAGTATTGCAAATGATGCTATTGGATGACTAAACAGCATCAAAAATAGAAATATCAGGGCTAATCCTATAAGAATAAATGATATAGGCGTTAACCCTGCTATAAGACCGACCAATCCTGCAATGCTCAGGAGTATGAGCGTAGTATGCTTATTTAAGGATAAATTGATTGCTGTCAAACCGTTGGTTTAATCACCTGTGTAAAATAACTAATTGTGCGACTAAGACCGTCTTCAAGCTCAATCTGTGATTCCCAATTTAAGACTTCACGAGCGCGAGTTGTATCAGGCTTACGTGTTTGAGGATCACCTTCGATTCTTAATTCTTCTTTGTAAATTAATCCGCCTGGGTTTTGCGATACTTTGTTTACGATTTGAGCGAATTCAAGGATAGTGATTTCTCTGGTTGTGCCAATATTGACGGGGTCTGAGAAATCGCTATTAAGTAAACGAACAAGCCCTTCAACTAAATCATCTACATATTGAAAACAACGTGTTTGTGAGCCGTCGCCATAAACAGTTAATGACTCGCCGCGGATGGCTTGACCGATGAAATTTGGAACAACTCTACCGTCATCTAGGCGCATACGCGGACCGTATGTATTGAAGATACGAACAATACGTGTTTGCATACCGTGTTGCCGATGATATGCCATCACAAGTGCTTCAGCATAACGTTTTGCCTCGTCATATACTCCACGTGGTCCGACAGGGTCAACATTACCTGCATAATCCTCTGATTGTGGGTGTACGAGTGGGTCACCATAAACTTCCGAAGTTGAGGCAAGTAGAAAACGCGCATTCTTGGCACGAGCTAGACCGAGTGCATTATGTGTTCCCATTGCACCGACTTTTAGAGTCTGTATCGGATATTTTAAATAGTCTATTGGGCTTGCAGGAGATGCGAAGTGGAGTACTGCATCAATGGGACCGGGTACATGAATAAAGTTACTTATATCATGATAGATAAATTCAAAGTTACGATTACCTGCAAGATGAGAAATATTATCTTGCGACCCCGTAATAAGATTATCCATTGCGACAACACGATGTCCGTCTACAAGAAATCTATCACATAGGTGTGAACCAATAAAACCTGCACCACCTGTAATTAAAACACGCAAAGTATTTTGCCTCCACAATTATCAAACGACAACAGTTTACCACAGTGACTGATAGTGGGGTATGCTGTATGTGTGTTATTTATATTTGTTTGCGAAACCTTAGATTATTGCGAAATGATGGCATTCATTTCAATTGTTTTTTCTAGGCTAACGACTAGACCAAGTTGTAATGCGAAGATAAAAGCTAGGTCATAAACAAATACACTATTATCAATTAGACCATGTGCTAGTAAATCTGCCATACTGCCCATCAACCCGACAACAATAGCAAATAGAATTAGGTTATTTGACTTTGTCTTTTTTACTATTTTGATGGCTGTGCGCCAAAATGAAATTTGTATCATGATGAATAATATGACACCCATAATGCCTAATCGTGCCCAGTAGTCTAATATAAAGTTATGGGGATGGGATAAATCACGATCCCAAATCGCATCGGGTCGAATATAGTGTCCACGAAATACATATAAAAATTGATCTAAACCTATACCTGTAATGGGGTTATCTCGAATAATCTCTAATGCACTTTCCCATACTCGCAAACGGAAAAAGTTTGTTCCAGTTGTAAAGTCTAATAGATTCGCAAATCGTGCTGATATTTGTGATAATATAGCAAATCCGCCAATACCTATGACACTTGCACCCAGGATAGGCAAAATGGATTTCTTTTCATAAATTGCTAGTAAGATAATGATGATGCTTGCTGGTATACCTAAAATAATTGCCCCTACACTCTGTGTTAACGCGAGTGCGGTGAACATAATGATAAGCCCTATAATATTTATCAATCGCCGATTTCGGTCTACAGAAATCAAAATAAATGCCAAGCAGAATGGGATTGTACGTCCTAGTAGTAACCCGACATTATTCGGCGATCCATATACACCAGCTAACCGTCTCGCGCCTGCCTCTGCTGTGATAATGCCTTCACCTTGGATATACATAATCAGTCCAATGAGTGCGACAAGAACACCTGATAGGATTAAAGCGTCAACGAGTTGTAATAAGAACTTTTGGTTTGGTTTACACGTTCTTAAAATAAGATAAAAAAGGAGCGGTTCGATAATAAATTGCCGTAACTCTGTAAGCGCAACTCCCACTTGTTTTGTCCATGTCAATGAGATAACAGCGATAATAGCAACACCAATGACAGCAATATCTGTTTTGGTGGTACTATGTTTAATCCTAGATGCGGTAAAAATGGGGTATTGAGGGTTGTATGTTTGATAGTTTAACCCCAGTCTATATAAAAGTTGCATGATACACGCGCCCGTTAGAATGATTAAAATTGCTTCTACGGTAGGGATAGCAAAAGTGTATAACTCTACTGGGAAAACAAAGAACGGTGTCCATAGAACTACGAGGATTAAACCTGTTTCTAGTCGTTGGAAAAATAAGATAAATAAGACAATCACGGACAGGCCTGTAATGATGATGTTTGGTGATAGATATAAAATCCCGCCTGTTAAAATTGCTAAGGTTAGATTGATGTCATCTCTGATGATTATATTGGGACGCTCTGTTGCCCAAGTGATCAGCATCGCAAGCATCATGACAATCGATGTTAGGCTCGATAGAATTAAATGCGTGACTATCGATATGTTACTGAATAATATCGTAACTGGCGGAATGATTTGTTTCCACGGTGTTGAAATTATACTAATGATGACGACAAGCGTAGATGTTAATATGGCTAGGAAACCTATTGAAATCTGAGAATCATAATAAGCGTGTAAATTACCTGAACTGACTGCAAACCCAGCGATTGACCATTTATCCCAGCCTTTATCCGCAATGAGCTTAAGTGTATGTTTTTCATTTTGTAAATTGCTTGATACTTTGACTAAGTTGGTTTCTGCATCTAGTGAATTACTTCTTAAAAAGATATAGGGATTGCCGTTTGTATCCTTAGGCGTTGCATTGGCTGGTTTGCCGTCAACAGTTGGGTAGAGAAATGCTACATAATCACCCTCACGTAACAAGAGCGCAACATCAGAACCGACAAAATCAAACTCTAATTGACTATCAGTTGTTTCTAGCCAACCAATGTCTGCACCAAGTTCACTAAATTCCCAGACACCACTATATCGCGCGGAAGCGGAACGTGGGTGGAATAGACCGTTTTGTGGTAACTCCGATAGAGAATAGCTCTCAATTGATTTTAGTAACTCTGTTGGTTGATTATTTGCATCAAGTAGTGAATAACCCCATTGTGGATTATCGAATGGGAGATTGGGTTGCCACTGATGAAGAATCATCGCCCCTAACCATGGTAGTTCACGGTGGGTTCGGTCTAATGCTTGTAAAGTATATTGAGTTTGTTCAGCTTGACTGACTTGTCCCCATATAGATGGTTCACCATCCCAAGTTTCGGCGAGTGAGTTCCAACCCCAATTGCTTGCCCATAAGGGTTTTTGCCCATCGTCATATTCAAGCATAATGTCCCGCAATGATATGATGCGAGAGAAGTTGAGGGTATCATCGGATACAGTACGGTCTAATGGCGATAATGAGAATCCATAGGGTTTGGCTGCAACGATATCCATTACATCTTTTGCGCCGCGTTGATACATCATTCGCAAAAAACGAATATCGCTTATATTTTGTCCACTTAATTCTGTTGTTGGGGCAAGCGCTGCTGAGATGACTGTGGCGGATGGGTCCGATTGATGAATGGCTTGATAAGAATCTGATAGCATTGCAACATAATCAGTGGGTTGTGGGTCAAGCAATCCCCACGCATCATCAAGATTTGGTTCATCCCAAATTTGATAATAATCAACAACATCTCCGTACCGCTCAGAAAAAACGGAGGCAAAGTGTGCGAAGTCTCCTGTTGATTGGGGTGGAGCAGATGCAGTTGCTGTTAGGTTTGGTGGTGTGGTGCGTGCCCAATCAGGTGAATTCATGAATACAACAACTAATTCTAAATCTGGATAGGCTTGTATGGAATTAATAATCGTGTCCCAAGTATCCCATTCATAGATACCTTGTTGTGGTTCAATGTCATCCCAATAAGCAAACTGGCGTATCCAGACAAAATTGGATTGTTGCATTAAATCTAAATTTGTCTTTAATTCGGATTCACTATATTGTTCTAAGGCAACATTAACCCCTAATCGAGAGGTCATAAACGGTAAGTTGGAATCTTTGGTTGCGTCAACATATCCACGTAATTCAAAATCTCTGATTTGGATCGTGCCAAATGTGCCAACAATACTACCAATAAATGTGACTAAGCTGATAACAAGAACGATAAGTTGGCGCATTTATCGTGTCCATACTGGATTACTAGAACCGCCATCAAATGTGACTTGATAACTTACTTTGGACTGGACATCAATGACCCATAAATTACCCTGATAAATAGTTGCAATGAAACGTGCATCAGGGCTCCAAGCAAAGTCTGTAGCGGATAGACCAAAATCGCTTGTTTTTATACCTGCTTGCGATTCTGATGGAAATAGACGTATCTCGTTACTTCCATCTCTGTCTGCTATGAATAGGTCATATTCTCCATTAATGCTGTTGTAGGGTTCTCTTGATTTCAGATAAGCAATATAACCCTCTGAGAATTCTGAATTTGATGGGGGGAGCTGGGGTGAAAACTTAGGCGCTGACCACATTCCGACTGAATCTTTTACCTCTGCTGAAAATGTTCCATCTGTGTTTGTAATAGCTAAATCAAAAACAGGGCTTGTTTCCGCTGGCTCACTGCCGAGAGGCTCTCCATGAATGACGGAGGAAATGAGTATATTATCATTCGACCACGAAATAGGTGATAGCCACGCCCAAAATTGTGATGTGTTAAATACCGCATAATCAACCAAAGTGCGTAATTCGCCAGACTCAAAATCTACGATGCCGATTCCATCTGCTCTGACCCAAGCCATTTTGTCACCTTCAGGAGACCACTTATAATCTGTTCCCCACCAACCGTATAAACCACCACTGGATTCGGGAATGATTTCTTCAATATCAAGCGCTTGCCCCGAATTTCGGTCAATTTCCATAATCCATAAATTATTTAATGCTTTCCATGGTGGTGTTGTTTGCCGGGCTTCACCTGTTGAATAGCTAATGGTGTTTGTTGTGTTTGGTCTCCATTCAGCATATAGAACATCACTAGGGGCGAGTTTGATGGGTGTAGAATCTTCTAGGGTATTAATCATCCATAGTTCATTGAAAAACTCATCTATATCTGGTATTTCTGTTGTGTAGATGAGGGTTGACCCATCTTCTGAAAGATTGAAAACCATTGAATCCAGATTGCTTGATGTTGTGAGTGGACGTTTGTTGGTTGTGTTACCTTTAATTACCCAAGCATTGTTATTGTTGATATAAGCTAGCGACCCTGCGATACCTAATGGTTCAACTTCATTTGAAGGCCCAAGATAGATAATTTCATCAACAGGCTCGGTTAGTGTTGTTGGTTGGCTGTTGGGGATTCGCTCTGCCTCTGCACCGTCTTCAAATATAATTCGATAGCAGACTTCTTGAACACCGTTTTGCCCTGATTGCGCTAGTTGTTCTTGACCAGCGGGTATGCCTTCATTAGGTACGAGACGACGCTCAAATGGGATACTTTCTTGTTGACATTCTTGAGTTTCTGTGACGCGTCTGACAGTGATTTTCATGCCATCTGTGATTTGGGTGAATACGGGATGACTGATGCGATCACTTTCCCCAATCTCAATTTCAGCATCTGCGAGGAACTCTTCAACTGTGACATTTGTAGCATATCCAAATGTTCGTTCTCTACCATCCGCAATAAGAGAAACTATAATCGTATTGTCCTCGGCTGGTGGTTGACAAGCAGTGAATATCAAAGTGATAAATATCAAAAGTAAAGTTTGTTTTATCATAGGTATTTTGTCGTGGCTCGAATTTAATGTTGATATATACACGAATTATTTGATGAATGCTCATACTGTATATGTTAGTTCAATTTAGCTCAAGGACAAATATTCTAGGATGAAGTCCGTTAAGATTGATTTGGCGTTGTGATTTTATTTTCCAATTTGAGTATGTAACAGATTGCTCAAAGAGTTGAATTTCATGAGTTATGACAATAAAGGGTGTGTGCTGTTTGGCAACACGTGCAGATTCGTTTAAAATGGCTGGATATAGCCATTCATTGTCATCATGCGACCCAATATAGTGACCAAAGGGTAAATCGGCGTAAATACAGTCTATGGAGTTATCTGCAATAGGAGATTGGGTTGCGTCGCAATAAATTTGATTGATGTTATCTTTAACATTCGCTTCTTCTAGGTTTTCTTGTCCAGCTCTAATCATTGTTGGGTCGTTGTCTATGGCAATTAATATTGAATTATCATGCTGTTGTGCATATTCAATCAGTATTGTTGCCGTACCACTACAGAAGTTAAGAACTGTATGATTGTTAGATTGTTCCGTGAGTTGTGTCATGGCATAAGCTACTGTTGCATTTAATGCACCGGGGATGTTATTTATACGCCATTGACGTGTTGATAGTGGTTTCGGGGTTAAGCGTATTAGGACTTCCCACCCTGTATTTTTATAAGCTGGTATTAGTCTCCAATAAAGACTTCCTTTGCCATCTTCGGCTTCGATTATATCCAATGCTTTAGAAATCTCTTCTTTTAAACGGTGTATGACTGATGATTCTGATCCCGCAACGCCAATACCAAAGGTTAGCTCTGGTTGTGACCACGCTCTGATTTTCTCCGATAAAATCGATACAAGCCTTGTGAAGTGTTCGTGTCCTAAAAGTGCTTTTGGACGTGGTATGTCAAAGTGATGTATTTCGTATATCGCAATCACTGCATGTAGCTTATTTAACTTTTGGATAATTCCGTCATATTGGAACCGAATAAATCCCTGACGTATAACTTTAATGGATGTGTGATCTAGCTTTGGAATTGTTTTTAGCTCTTGAATAGCAATATCTTCTATTCCGATAATCACTTCGGCTTCGTAATAGCTTGTCATGGGGTGTGGATTAACCTGTCTTTCATACAACTAGAGGTAAAAGCCCCCTGCAAAACTGAACAGGAGGCTTTGATTAACTTACTTATTTCCAATCGGGCAAACGATCATTTGATCCATCGGGTGTAATACGAATTACATTATTCCCATCTGGAGTCATTGTGTAGATGTTATTTTCATTATTATCTCGGTCGGAGACAAAGATGATAAAGTTGCCATCTGATGACCACTGCGCTTGACGTTCATTTGTTGGGTCTGATGTGATTTGTGTCAATCCAGAAGCATCGGTTGGGTTAATGATAAAGAGATCGTTATCTCCAAAACGGTTTGAAGTGAATACAAGTAAGTTTGTATCATTTCTATTTAACCACTCTGGGTTTGAATCACTATTCTCATCTGTTGTGAGTGTCAGAATGGGTGTGCCATCCGATGCGCTGATCACATAGATGTCACTATCAGAGACAAAAGCGATAGCGTTATTATTGGGTGACCATGTTGGTTCTGTGTCGTTAGTGGTATCAAATGTGAGTTGTGTTTGTTCACTACCATCCGTATTCATGACAAATATGTCATTGTCACCTGTACGGTTGGATGTAAATACGATTTTGTTACCATTTGGTGACCAAGCAGGTTCACTATTTTCGCCACTATTGGATGTGAGACGTGAGACTGCTAGAGTGTCAATCGCCACGATATAAATATCTGAAGTCCCATCATCACGATTAGATGAGAATACGATACGGTTACCATCAGGCGACCATGAAGGGTCTCTATCGTCTGCTCCATTATTTGTAACATTGACAGGCTCTGTTCCATCCGTATTCATCACATATAGCTCATTATTACCGTCGCGATTTGATACAAATACAATGTCACCAGTCGGCAAGGTCTGTTGCTGTGCAGGCTCTGTAACAGTCACTTGTTGTGATGTTGCATTGCTACCAGCGGAGTTGGAGACTGTGAGTGTCACGTTATATGTTCCACCAACGGCATAAGCATGGGTTGGGCTTGCCTCAGCTGAAGTTACACTACCATCGCCAAAGTCCCATAGATAGGTGAGGTTGTCACCCGTCGCGGTGGACGTGAATGCAACGCT
>CAYGTY010000014.1:0-63010 GCA_964352825.1 uncultured Anaerolineaceae bacterium | reverse complement strand
ATTATGCAGATAGCCTGTTTCAATCAACTCTTTTTGCCAACTATCAACACATAATAATCCAGTTTGCCCATCACGAATATCACTTGGGAAATCTGAAGAGTAGCTAGGTTCATCATAACCTGTTTTCCATTCTTCTTGGCTTTCCCATATACCATCTCCAATTGATATATAGACATGCTGAAAATAGTCGCGAAATCCTAGCTCAGTAATGAACTTAACTGCATCATCTGTAGATTCCACAATCTCAATAGCCGCATCTCTTACTTCAGATAAGGTAAGAACTCCATGTCGAATGTATGGAGACAGATGTGTTACATCCCCATCTAGATAATTTCTGTTTTGAGCATATGCTTTTGGTTGAATTTCGTTCAGTAGCTTTTCACCTGATGCTCGACCACCCGTTACATCAGAAATATTAGAACTAATCTGGTTTGCCTCAGGAAATATCTGTCGCAAATAAGCAAGCATTTCATCACGAGATCCAAAATCACGTCTTAACTCTGATGACATTATCTAATTACCCTGCTTTAAAGCGACGATTACGACACCGTTGGCTACAATATTTAACATCATCCCAATTGGTCTCCCACTTCTTACGCCAAGTAAACTCACGATTACAAACTAGACATATTTTTGTCGGTAAATCTCGTTTTTTGCGACTTTTCATAGCTAACCTCCGATATATTTAGTCTAATCGAAGGGCTTAAATGTCAAATAAGTTAACAATAAAAAAAGCCTGATGATCATCCATCAGACTTTCCATATCTTAACTTTAATTGAGCTAGAAAAGATTAGCTATCATTCTTTTGAGCACGTTTTTTCTTACGTTCTAATGCTTTCAAACGACGTGCTTCACGTTTTGCTTCATCTTCACTCCATGGTGTAGCACCCTCGGCACTAGCCGCTGGACTTGCCTGCGCTTCTGCTTTTACTTCTTTTACAGGTGCTTTCGCCTCAGCAGTTTTGGTTGCAGGAGCAGCCTTTTTCGCACTACCGCGGCTGGATGTTTTACCACGACGAGCTTCTTTGGCTGCATCTTTATGCTCCCATGTACCACGAGCTTGCATTTCTTCATAAGCCCGTGTTGGAGCAATTTCACGCCAGTAAGAAACAGGTTTTGATAGACGCTCTTTATCGTGAATATGATATGTTGTGCGGTCATAGCTTGCTAATTCATAGTCATGATCCATTTTAATCGCATCAAATGGACAGAATTCAGCACAATAACCACAGTTCATGCAAATATCAATATCAATGAAAAACGCTTCTGGCTCTGGGATAGGGCGACCTGTATCGGGATCATTACCGCGGACAATCCAAATACATTGTGGAGGACATACTTTTGCACAAATACCACAACTTGTACACCAGTCTTTACCACTCCGTGTTGGATGATCTTCATCTTCAACAACGAGAAAGGGTACGAACCGAAACCGCTCAGGAACAGCAACTTTTTCGTCAGGATATTGAACAGTCAATACACCTTGACTTTTTGTACCTTGCCGAACTTCAAAATTATCAGTGGTTTTCGCATACTTACGGAAACCATAGCGCACATCGTCTACGTAAGAATCGACGAAATGGCGTAGAGTTAATAGTAACCCTTTTGCCAATCCTGTACCGTACATAATTACTCCTCAAACTGTTAAGGGCAGAGAATAACCCTACCCATCATATTCTAATACAACTTAGCGGTCTGTTTCACCAAGTACAATATCAATACTTCCGAGAATACCGACAACATCAGCAATTTTAGCACCTTGACTCATCGCACCTAAAGGTGTCAAGTTAATGAAACTTGGTGCGCGAACATGATAACGCCATGGGTTAGAAGACCCACCTTTACCGCCAGCTGAGACGAGATAGTAACCTAACTCACCCTTACCATTTTCGACACGTCCATACGATTCACCAAATGGAACTTTAGATGAATAGCCACCGGGTTTACCATCAGCCCAGATAGACTCGCCGTGTGTTGCTTCAAGTCGTGGCAAAATCTGCTTAAGAATACGCACACTTTCGTACATTTCTTTGACGCGTACTTTATAGCGAGCATACATATCGCCCGCATCTTCTACAGCAACATCAAAATCTAATTCAGGATAAATGCTATAAGGGTCAGAGCGTCGAATATCATAAGCAACACCACTACCTCGTAATAGAGGACCTGCTGTACTGAAGTTAATTGCGTCCTCAGGGCTGAGCAAACCAACACCGCGTGAACGTTCAATCAAGATTTCGTTCTGTGTTAGTAGTTGTTCCAATTCATCAATTGTACGAGGAATACGTTCATTAATCATTTCAGTCAAAAACTGCATCGTATTGTAATCACGAACGCGATCATTGGTGAGGTTGCTGACACTCTTAATACGTTCTGGTAAATCAGCAAATACACCACCAAAGCGCATATAGTTACACATCATGCGGCTACCAGCAACAGCTTCAAAGAAGTCCATGATGCGTTCACGTTCTTGAATAAAATAAAGAACAGGCGTGAAAAATGCACCAATATCATTCAACCAGAAACCAATCGCCCATAAATGATTAACAAGTCGGCTTAACTCAACCATCAATACACGGATGACTTCACAACGATATGTTGGATTATTGTATTTTTTACCGAGGCTCATCAGTTGCTCGACAGCCATTACATAGCCATGGTTATTGCCCATACTTGAGATGTAATCGAGTCGGTCTGTAAAGGGGATATTATGTAGATATGTATTGCGTTCGCCAATTTTTTCATGATTACGATGAAGGTAGCCCATAACAGGTTCAAGTGCTGTAACGGTCTCGCCATCAACAGTAAGTACCATACGGAACACACCGTGCGTACTTGGATGATGCGGTCCCATATTAACAACAAGCTCATTGGTTTCCATACCATCATGGTCAACAACACGCTCAACATCGACACCTAATCCCATTGATTCGTACACACCTTGTTGGTCAGACGCGTCAATTAAACGGCTTAAGTCAATTTGTGGCGGGTAAGTTACATTTTTACCAAAAACAGTGCGTTCTTCTGAACGATGAACATGACCACCTGGCCAACGGCTATCATATGGTTTATAGTCTTGTTCGTAATAAGCCTCACGCCAATCTTTACGCATCGGGTGACCGTGGAAACCTTCCCACATCAAGATGCGTTTTAAATTGGGGTGACCTGGAAAGCGTATACCATACAAATCCCATGCTTCACGTTCTTGGAAATCCGCACCACGCCAAACCGAAATCAATGATGGGACTTCAGCCTCATCACGATCTGTTTGTGCCTTAAATACCAAAGCACTCCCACCTGTTGTACGATAAGCATGATATACCATTTCCATATGATCACCTTCCCCAAGGTAATCAACAGCTGTCGCACTAGAAAGATAATCAAAACCTAATTCATCACGCATAACCTGCGCAACGTCCACTAGCTTATCTTTATCAACAATAATACCGCCATAACCCTCACGAGTATCATCTTTGACAACATCAGGATACTTCGCTTTTAAATAATCAATTGACCCTTCAATTGATGAAGTATCGACACTCTCTTCAGGAACAAATGCCTGATCAGTCATATAAACCTATCCTTCTTCTGCTTGTTCAGCACGACGTGACGCACGAATAGCTTTCCGTGCTAATGCCCGTAAGCGACGTTTCTCTCGAATATCTTCAGCCTCTGTCCAAGGTTTACCACCTGTTGGTAGCTTGAAGTTAAGTGCATCCGTTGAAACTTCAGCGGTTGTTTCTTGTTTATCTGTTGTTTTTGCTTTTACTGCGACAGCCTGTGTTGCAGAAGGCAATTCACGAATACCAATTAATTCTGTACCTTCAGCCGCACTTTCTGCTTGGCGACGAATCATATCCATCTGACGTGGGTCAATAATATCGGGACCCAAGACAGGAATTGGAGTTGGCTCAGAAGGTCCAACACCATACCATGGAACATCATCACCATTCGCAATACTCTGACCATCAATTTTCTTTTGTAGAGCAATCATCCCATAGAGTAATGCTTGGGGGGTTGGTGGGCAACCGGGAACATAGACATCGACAGGTAGGTATTTATCCATACCCGAAACAACATTGTATCCTTCTTTGAATGGTCCACCACCACTTGCACATGCACCCATTGCTAATACATATTTGGGTTCAGGCATTTGATTATAAAGACGGACAATCGGCACAACCATTTTCTTCGTCACTGTTCCAGAGACAATCATCAAATCAGCTTGGCGAGGTGTTGCGCGCATAACCTCAAAGCCAAAACGGGAAAAGTCAAAACGGGATGAAGCAGTTGCAATCATTTCAATTGCGCAACATGCCAAACCAAATAACATTGGCCACATTGAGTTACGACGACCCCAATTGTAGAGTTGGCTCAAACTCGTAATCGCTAGATTATTCTCCAACTCAACCGGAACAGGGAACTCTGTTTGATTTAATTCCTGTAAATTCAAATCCATTTAGATACCGGTCTCCTCGTACCACTCACGTAAAATATCTTTTAGAATACCATCATTGACTAAGACAGGATCATCTGCAAAATTCGGTAGATTAATAATCCACTGATTTAAGTCCTCTAGACCCAATCTATCTAAATTAACATCGGGGTACTTATCCATGAGTGTTAGCACAATCTCATATGAAGAATCCCAATAAAGTGCTTGATTAGACATATAACTTACTTTATATCGTATTTTAACACGTTTAGCGAAAAGTTTTAAATCTAAATTATGTATACTAATCACAATTTAATTGCATTGTTATGTTCGTGAAAACAATTCAACAATTAAATAACAATATAATCGAATTATCGACAAACGCTCATAGGTTAGCAAGTATAAAGACGGAGTAAGCGATTGTCAAGAATTTCACAATCTATATTTAAATGTAAATTAGTCACTATCTAGAATAATCGCACCGCGCATATCAACACGCGTTGATTGTGTTAGGCAATCCATATTAATATCTTGATAGATTGCACGCATCTCATCAGCAACTTGTTTTGCTATGGATTCACTATCACATATAGCGCAGAGTGTTGGTCCCGCCCCGCCAATAACAACAGCTAATGCTCCCATACGTTTTGATGCAAAACGAATTTCATCAATTAAGGGCATCAAACTTGCTCTTGCAGGCTCGACAACTTGATCATTTTCCATTGCAGCGGCAAGTGCTTGTAAATCATCACGATGTAAGGCATCAATCACGCGTGCAACCTGCCCCGTCTGATAAATCATTGTCTTTAAAGAAACATCCTTGGGCAGTACTGCCCGTGCCTCAGCCGTTGGTACGGCGACATCAGGTGTCACCAAAGCAAGATGTAAATTCTTTGGCACAGGCAAAGGTTGTATGGCTTCAACAGTGATTCCAGCAATAAGTGTAATACCACCTAATAAACATGGGGCAACATTATCAGCATGATAACCACTGACTAATGCCTCACCTTCAAGGCAAAATGGCAATAATTGTTCGCGTGTATATGGCTCACCGTATAATTTATTTAAGGCAATCACAGAGACAACCGAGCTTGCGGCACTGCTACCTAAGCCACTGGCTAGCGGTAAACCTTTAATGAGTTTGATTTTAAGACCGCGTTTCTCGCCCATTTCATTTAAAAATGCACGGGCTGAGACAGAGGCGACATTCTGTTTTTCATCGCGGGGAAGTTTGCCATTATCTCCCTCAATATCTGTTATCACGATTTCAGGTGAATCTTGAAATTCAACAATCGCTCTATCACCCATCCCATCAACAGCTAATCCAAGAATATCAAATCCGACTCCAAGATTAGCAACCGTAGCGGGTGCAAAGGCTTCTGCTCTGGTAATTGACATAAAAACTCGCTATCCTTACGAAAATTCTTCACTGAACTGAGGACAATTAAATGTCAAGCATACTACAATGTATTGATTGTGGACAACAATACCCAATAAATCAAGTTATGTATACCTGTGAACAGTGTCATGGATTACTTGATGTTATTCATGATTTCTCACAAGCAAAATCACCGATTACTCGCGACCTTTTTGATAGCCGACTTGGCAGTCTGGATATGCCATACAATAGTGGCGTATGGCGATATAAAGAACTCATTTATCCTGACATTGATAATAGTCAGATTGTCAGTCGTATGGAAGGAAACACCAACCTTTATCATCTTCCTCGCATAGCCAAATTTGCAGGCGTTGATACGATTTATCTGAAGCATGAAGGGGAAAACCCTACAGGATCATTCAAAGATAGAGGTATGACCAGTGGCGTAACACAAGCCAACGTACTCGGAATGCAACGAGTCGCCTGCGCCTCAACAGGAAACACATCAGCGTCAATGGCATCCTATGCTGCACGAGCTGAAATGCAAGGCATTATCTTTTTACAAAACAAGCAAATTGCACTCGGTAAGCTCGCACAAGGGATTGCTTTTGGTGCTAGATGTCTGCAAATAAATGCTGACTTTGATCGTAACCTTGAGCTTGTCCGTGAAGTTTCAGAACGACTAGGGATTTATGTCCTCAATTCAGTCAACCCATTCCGATTAGAAGGTCAAAAATCAATCATATTTGAGATTATCCAACAATTACGCTGGCAAGTCCCCGATTGGATTGTTGTCCCAGGAGGTAATTTAGGCAATAGTTCTGCATTCGGTAAAGCCTTGTTTGAGTTACATCAGTTGGGCTTAATTAATAAAATGCCTCGTCTAGCGATTATTCAAGCAGAAGGTGCAAATCCCCTAGCAAAACATTATAAAGAGGGATTTAAAACCTTCCAACCTGTTAAAGCTGAAACAATTGCAACTGCTATTAAAATCGGTAATCCTGTTAACTTGCAAAAAGCCATTCGTACATTGGAATGGACTGGTGGGGTTGTTGAGGAAGTGACTGACCAACAAATCATGGATGCCAAAGCAATGGTTGATGGTGTTGGTATTGGGTGTGAACCTGCATCAGCTTGTTCTGTAGCAGGAACAAAAAAACTTGTCGAAAGAGGCATTATTAAAGCAGGTGATACAGTTGTTGGTGTATTAACAGGTCATGTCCTGAAGGACCCAGAAGCAACAATTGGCTACCACGCAGACCAACTGGATAATATCGTCCCAACCTACCGCAATGTGATGCAACAAGTTGATGATAATATTGATGAGATTATTGCATTATTATCTGACAATATCCCTGTCTAAGGTGTGTAAAACAAAAAGAGGGAAGCATATAGTTTCCCTCTTTTGAAACATGTCACTATAGATATTTAAAGTTAAGGTACATCAGCTAATGCTTGTTCAAGATCAGCAATAATATCCTCGGCATCTTCAATCCCAAGTGCATAGCGAACAAGATTATCATTAATCCCCACTTCTTTACGCTCTTCGGTTGTCAAATCATAATAACTAACATAAGCAGGTTGCTCTATCAAACCTTCTACACCACCTAAACTTGGAGCAATATAAGGGATTTTCAGTCGGTCAATAAAGTCACCTGTTGAAGTCAAATCGCCAACAACCTCAAAACTAATGACCCCACCAAACCCCGACATCTGGCGCGATGCAACCTCATAATCAGGATGTGATTCTAAACCGGGGTAGAAAACACGTTCAATCTTAGGGTGATTTTCAAGGTATTGTGCAACTTCTAAACCTGACTCGTTTTGATGTTTGACCCGAACGCCAAGGGTTTTGATACCGCGTTCTAATAAAAACGCCTGATGTGGGTCAATCACACAACCTAATATACCACGTGCATCTTTCAACGCTTTAATTCGCGCTTTACTGCCAGAAATTACCCCTGCCAACACATCATTGTGCCCACCAAAATATTTGGTCGCGCTATGCATAACAAAATCAATTCCATATTCAATCGGGCGCAAGTTAACGGGTGTGGCAAAGGTTGTATCAATAAGCGTCATAGTACGATATTTTTTACCAAGCTCAGCAACGCGTTCTAAGTCTGCAACTCTCAAATATGGATTGGTTGGTGTTTCTGTAAAAATAAATCGTGTTTTCTTAGGAATGATAGCTGATTCAAGTGCATCATAATCCCCCATCGGGACAACCGAGGTTTCAATGCCAAATTTCTTAAGTGTCGTTTGACAGAATTGACGTGTTCGACGATAACAGTCATCGGTCATAACAATATGTGTATCAGGTTTTAAAACCGTCAAAAATAGAGAGGTTACCGCAGACATGCCCGATGGATAGATAATCGCATCTTCTGCTCCTTCTAAATGGGCAATTCGTTCTTCTACGGCCCAAACACTCGGGTTACCATAACGTGCATATTCTTCGCGATCCAATTCACCACCGTATACTTTGGCATCAAGAAATTTGATTAATTCAGCCGTATTTTTAAATGAATAGGTTGACGATTGAACAATCGGTGTTGTCATAGAGTGGAAGCCTTTTTCGCGTTTTGCCCCACCATGAACTGAATTTGTACTGCTACCTTGATATTGGGTTTGATTGATTGATTTATCTGTTGTCATCAAATAGTCCTTAAAATACAAAAAGCCCAAACTCGAATGAAATTTACACAAGTTTGGGCTTCCGTTTATTTGCAAAATAAAAGACTTGGGCAAAGTCTACGGAAAACCTAGTTTTTAGCTAGGTGTTTACCCTCATCTTCCAGACTAATCTGCCGAACTTAGCACCTTCCCATGCCTAGGGGGTTGCTGTGGTTTCATCGAGTCGGTCTCTCCACCACCTCTGGATAAGCGTAAAACTTACTGTTTAATTGTTAACTTGAAAAACTATAACATAGCTTCAGTTAGCTTGCAACAGCTTTCAAATTATTTGAGTTATATACAGACTTCAACGAATACTCTTTCATCCAAATATCAAATAATTAAGTAACATTATGGTATTTTTAATTGAATCTGTGATACATTTAACAATATATCCATTCCTCATATCAATGAGTTAGGCACATAGTTATGAAGATAAATATTATAATGATGAGTGGTGTTGAAGATGGCAATCAACAAACTTTTGACACTACAAATGATGATGGACAACTAATAGATAACCATTGGTCACTAACAATCGGCAGACAAGACGATAACGATCTTATATTGGTGAATGACACATTTGTCTCCCGCCAACATGCAGTATTACATTATCAAGCAAATCAATGGTGGATTGAAGATAAGAATAGTACAAATGGTACATTTACTGAAAATGCAGACCAATTTTTCTTAGATAATCGGGTAACAGGAACACTTCAATTAGATGTTGATTTAATGTTTCGTGTTGGGCGGACTTGGCTGAAAATCAAACCACAAGAGTAAATTATGTCATATATAGGTCTAAAAGATATTCTGATTAGTGCGCGCCAAGAGTCGCATCGGATGCGTCATTTTTATTTAGGTGTTGAGCATATTTTCATAGCCTTACTTGAGGTTAGAGGGGGTATTGCTAGCAATATTATCGAAAGTTATGGTCTAAAACCTAGTTATGTTGTCGATGCAGTCCGCCGAAAAATTGGCAAGGGTGGCAAACATCGGCTTTGGGCAGGCACACCAAACACACCACGCGCTGATATTATTCTCGATATTGCTCATGAAATTGCCTTAGAAGATGGTCGCAACACCATTCATGAACGCGATTTATTAATGGCAGTCCTAGAAGAAGGCGAAAATATACCAACCCGTGTTTTACAAATATTAGGGCTAGATATAAATACACTTAAAGATGAGGTGCAAACACGGGAAGCTAGCAATAGCCAGAGCTATACCTTCGTTAGTATTGAACTAAACCCAGATGCACAACTCGCATTAAGCAAAGACCAGTCCTATATCTTACGACGCATGTTTCATGGGTTTGCAAAAATTTATATTGAGCAACAACTTCAAGGTGGCTATACACAATCTTCTCTTTTTGTTGTCACACCTATCGAAACAGACAATCGTAAAAACACAACGGTAGTTGTCAAAATAGGTCCAACTGATACAATTCTTGATGAAGCTCACCGCTATGAACGCTATGTCAAATCCAAATTACCCGCATTAACAGCTCGAGTTGAAGATACACCGACTGCCCCAGAGGCATCTGAGTTAGCAGGCATTAAATATGGGTTTGTCACTGGTGCAGATGAAAAACCCCATAATTTACGTAATGTCATAAGCACATGGCAACCAACGGAAATTGCACAATGGTTAAGAGAAAAAATTTATGACGTTTTTGGTAACACTTGGTGGAAACAAGCAACCCCCTATCGCTTTGATGTATGGCGAGAATACGATTGGTTGCTTCCTCCAATTCTAACCTTGGACATTGTCACCGATGCAAAATCAATTGAAGGTACATCACGCATTAGACCACCTATACGCCGAGGTAATATAACCAAGTTTGAATTAGGCGATGTCATAGGTATCGAAAACTTTATTGTAGAAAAGGTCGATAAAGGTAAGCGAACGATACAGTTAGCAGTCGGACATGGTACAGATACAGCATACGCCTATAAAATTAAAATTCGAAACATCGACTTTCGTAACAACACTCACTATCGTGGCGAAATAGTCGATTTGATATTTGGACGTATCTGGCAAACACGTGATGAGCAACTCTTACAAGCTGTTCGAGGGTTAGAAGCAGATTTCGAAATCGAGAATGATATTCTCAGCTATCAAGATCAAAAAATCATCAACCCCATTTTTGCCTATCAGGATTTGATGGAAATGACAATCGAAGGGTCTTTATGCACTCTGCATGGAGACTTACATCTAGGGAATATTCTGGTTGGCCCAGCTAATAATGGTGTACTGATAGATTTCGCACTCAGCCATGACGGGCATACAGTATTTGATTGGGCAACATTAGAAATTAGCTTATTAGTAGATTACATCTTACCTCGTATTAAAGGGGGGAATTGGGAAAGTATCTGGCTGGTTGCTCAATATATTGAGTCAATCAATCTTGGTAAGTCCTTACCAATTAGCAATCCCATATTAGAGAAATCGTTCTTTGTTATCCAAGAACTACGTAAAATTGTTCAGGAGTGCTTGGTAAAAGAGGGAAATTGGTCTGAATATTATATTGCTTTAGCACTTGCAAGTTTGCGTGCTATTACTTGGGGGACGCTACATTTAGACGGTCGGCGATTGATGTATCTGAATAGCGGATTGGCGATACAAGCATTTCAGCATCGCCAACGTGAGTTAAAAGATAACGATAAAACAGTATCTGATACCACCGACCATATGACAAATTATTAGAGCTTAGCAACAACTGCTTGAGCAAACTCATCAGTGGATGCAAATTCGCCATCTTTACCGCGTATATCAGCAGTACGCAGTCCATCTGCCAATACAGCATCAATCGCATCTTCGATAGATTTTGCTTCGTCTTCGAGTTGCAGACTATAACGTAATAACATAGCGGCACTTAAGAACATGCCAATCGGGTTTGCTTTACCCTGCCCAGCAATATCAGGTGCAGAACCATGTACAGGTTCGTATAAACCAAATTGGTCAGAGCGCAATGAAGCAGATGGTAACATACCGAGACTGCCAGCCAAGACGGAGGCTTCGTCACTTAAAATATCGCCAAACATATTACCCGCTAGCACAACATCGAAATCACTTGGACGTGTCAATAAGTGCATCGTACAAGCATCAACAAGTAGATGTTCGAGTTCAACATCATCGTAATCTTCGTGAATATCAACAACAGAACGTCGCCATAAACGCATAGATGCCAATACATTTGCCTTATCGACAGATGTCATTTTCTTACGTCGTCCTTGAGCAGCACGAAACGCAACATTCGCAACTTGTTCAACTTGTTCTTGGTTATAGTACATAGTGTCAAAGGCTTCTGATCCATTGCCTTGTTCTTGACGGTCACCAAAATAAATACCGCTAATGAGTTCACGAACAAATAAAATATCCACACCGTCTAATAAATCAGCACGCAAAGGTGCATGTTCAGCCAATGCTGGATAGGTTTTCACAGGGCGTAAATTTGCAAATAAGCCAAAGTGCTGGCGAATCTTAAGCAAGCCTTGTTCAGGGCGGACACTAGATGTCGGGTCAGACCATTTAGGACCACCCACCGCACCAAGTAGAACCGCATCAGCTTGTTCACAGATTGCAATTGTTTCATCAGGTAGTGGGTTGCCTGTTTTGTCAATTGCAATCCCACCAATTAAGCCTTCGGTAAATGTAAATTCGTGTCCATTTTTTTCTGCGATGATGTTTAACAAATTGACCGCTTGCGCCATCACCTCTGGACCAATCCCATCACCGGGTAGGACTGCTATTGTTGCTTTCATATTTTTTCTCCTATACAAACAGAAAAGCATGCCACCTCGACATGCCCTTCATAATCATTAAAACAAATAGAGCTAATCGCCTACTATAACAGATGGTTCAACAACTTGTTCTGCCATAATTGCCAAGCCATATTCCACACTATCAACAAGTGCAAGCCAACTTGCGCGAATAATGTCAGTTCCAGCGCCAACTGTACTCCAGCGTGCTTTACCGTTATACGAATCAATCAGCACACGTGTCATTGCACCCGTTGCATTTTCACTATCCAAAATACGGACTTTATAATCTACAAGTTGAATATCACGTAATGCAGGAAAACGGGGAACAAGTGCTTTCCGTAATGCCGAATCTAGAGCATTAACAGGACCATTTCCTTCGGCAGCAGTATGATAAATGTCACCATCTACATTCAATTTCACCATTGCCTCAGATAACTGTCCGCGCCCAATACGGTCTTCAACAATGACTGTAAAGTCAATTAAGTTAAACAACGGCACATAATCAGGTCTTGCACGATGTAAACGCACGGCAACAGATGCTTCTGCACCCTCAAATACAAAGCCTTCACTCTCAAGTTCTTTAATATCATTCAAGACTTGTATCGCTTCATCTTTTGAGACATCTAAACCGAGTTCTTCGGCTTTACTTAGCAAGTTACCACGACCTGATAAATCGGAAACAAGAACACGCATTTCATTACCAACAAGCTTTGGGTCAATGTGTTGATAGCTATCAGCATTCCGCCTCATTGCTGCCACATGAATCCCCCCTTTATGAGCAAATGCACTTTTACCCACATATGGTAAGTGAGAATCAGGGGAAAGGTTGGCAATATCCGCGACAATACGTGATAAACGTGTCAGCGTACCTAAGTTACCATTTGCTGGTAGGCATGGGATAGCCATCTTTAATTGCAAATCAGGAATAATGCTACATAGATTCGCATTACCACATCGTTCTCCATAGCCATTAATTGTACCCTGAATCTGTACTACTCCAGCTTTAACCGCAGCTAATGAGTTGGCAACAGCAAGTTCACTATCGTTATGAGTATGGATACCAAATTGCATTTCAGGAAAGAGTTCTTTCGCTTGATGAACAAAGTCTGCAATTTCCCAAGGCATTGAGCCACCATTTGTGTCGCACAAAACAATGACATCTGCCCCGCCCTCGGCAGCAGCAGCTAATGTATCGAAACCATATTCCATATCGAGCTTTGCGCCATCAAAGAAATGCTCAGCATCATAGATAACTTCTCGACCAAGACTTTTTAGATAAGCTAAACTATCGCGAATCATATTTAGGTTTTCATCAGGAGTTGTCTGTAATACATCTGTGACATGCAACATTGATGTTTTACCAACAACTGTCACAACAGGTGTATTGGCATCAACTAATGCTTTGATATTGGCATCGTCTTCAGGCTTAACTTGCTTACGACGAGTTGACCCAAAAGCCGCGATTTTTGCGTGTTTGAGGTTCAAGTCTTGCACCTGTTCAAAGTACGCCGCATCTTTTGGATTAGAGCCAGGCCACCCACCTTCAATGTAAGCGACCCCTAGCTCATCCAAGAGCATCGTAATTCGTAGTTTATCAGCCACCGAGAGCGAAATACCTTCGCGTTGTGTACCATCACGGAGAGTTGTATCGTAGATAGCTACTTTTTGCATGATTCACCTCCAATGCAGGGACACATCCGCCCCTCATAGTTAAGCTGTTGTTTCGACTCGTTGTTGATTGCTAGACTCATAAGCCTGAACTTGATCATCAAGATTCATCAAATAGCCCAATTGGTCAATACCATTAAGTAAGCAGTATTTAGAAAATCCATCTAGTGGGAACTTCACTTGACGACCATCAGGTAGTGTTAGTGTTTGCGAAGCAACATCAACTGATAATCTAGTTGTCGGATCTTCTTCTGCTAGGCTGAATAATTGTTGCTGTGTATCCTCATCAACAACAATCGGAATTAAGCCATTTTTCAGGGCATTATTATTGAAAATATCTGCAAACTCGGTACTAATCACTGCTTTGAAGCCTGCACCAACCAATGCCCATGGTGCATGTTCGCGGGAGCTACCACAACCAAAATTATTACCAGCAATCAAAACAGATGCACCTTGATATTCAGGTTTATTGAGTACAAAGTCAGGATTTGGGGTTTCGCCATCTTCAAGATAACGCCAATCGCAAAATGCAACCTTACCCAAGCCGAGTTTATCTGTCACTTTAAGAAAACGCGCAGGAATAATTTGGTCTGTATCAATATCATTTACAGGTATTGACACAATGCTACCTTCAAATTGAGTTACTTTTTCCATGTGTATCTCCTTTATACCGTCTCAGGTTTCATCATTGTACGAGGATCGGTCACAACGCCAGTAATTGCCGATGCAACAGCAGTCAATGGGCTTGCAAGGAACGTCCGTCCACCCTTACCTTGACGACCTTCAAAGTTACGATTACTGGTGGAAACAGCATATTGTCCCGGTTGAAGTTGGTCACCATTCATCGCAATACACATCGAACAACCTGCTTCACGCCATTCTGCGCCTGCTTCGGTGAAGATAACATCCAAACCTTCAGCTTCGGCTTGTTTCTTGACAGGTTGAGAACCGGGGACAACCATCATCCGCACACTGTCAGCAACTTTTTTACCTTGAATGAATTTGGCAGCTTCGCGCAAATCTGTAATACGGGAGTTTGTGCAACTTCCAACAAACACAACATCAATTGCTTTACCAATGAGTTCTTGTCCAGCTTGTAAGTCCATATAGGTAAGTGCTTTGTCGAGCGCAATTTTACGATTATAATCTGTCTCATTCTCAGGGGAAGGAACATTAGCTGTAATCGGCATCCCCATACCGGGATTTGTTCCATAGGTAATCATTGGAATTAGTTCATCTGCATTTAGGGTGATTTCAGCATCATAAACTGCGCCTTCATCACTTGGTAATTGCTTCCATTCTTCAACAGCAACATCCCAATCTGCGCCAGTTGGTGCATACTTGCGTCCCTTGATGTATTCAAATGTTGTTTCATCAGGAGCAATCATACCTGCACGTGCACCACCTTCAATTGACATATTGCAGATAGTCATACGACCTTCCATGCTGAGCTTACGGATTGCTTCACCACGATATTCAAAGACATATCCTGTACCGCCACCGATACCGATTTTAGCAATAATCGCTAAGATAATATCTTTCGCAGTAACACCTTCACTCAATGTACCTTCAACATTAATCGCCATTGTCTTAGGTTTATTTTGAAGCAAAGTTTGGGTTGCCAGAACATGACCCACTTCACTTGTACCAATACCAAACGCTAATGCACCGAACGCACCGTGTGTACTGGTATGGCTATCACCACAAACAATGGTCATTCCCGGTTGAGTTAAACCTTTTTCAGGACCAATTACATGGACAATACCTTGATTTTCTGTACCAAGTGAATACATTGGAATACCAAAGTCGTTACAGTTTTTGGTAAATGTTTCGAGCTGTTTGATTGCCATCGCATCAACCACAGGAATGATACCTTCCGCATTACGAGGTGTGGTTGGGGTACTATGATCCATTGTTGCAATTGTCTGGTCTGGACGACGGACTTTGAGACCACGTTCACGAATCATCGAAAATGCCTGTGGTGATGTCACCTCATGTACAAGATGCAAATCAATATACAAAACAGCAGGCGTATCTTCGGATTGTTCACGAACAATATGTTTATCCCAGACTTTTTCAAATAAAGTACGGGGTTTATCATTTACAGTCATACACTACATCCTCTACTTTTCTAACATAACAAGGGGGAGTCACCCCCCATTTTTGACTTAATTAGATGATGCGATACCGACAGTTGCCGAGTCGCCTTCTGGTGGAACATCACCAAGACCAATGCTAGAAATCATACGATTAACAGCACCCATATAGGCTTTTACACTGGCAACAATAATATCTGCATCCGCACCATATCCACCAAATGTACGTTTACTACCTTCTGGAGATATGCGTACAGTTACCTCACCAAGTGCATCAATACCCTCAGTTACACTATGTACACTATATTCAACCAAGACATTCGGTGCTTTTACAATTTGGTCAACTGCCCGATAGGATGCATCCACAGGACCTGTCCCAACGGATGCCACAATACTCTCTTCACCCTCTTGATTGATGAGTTTCACAGTTGCAGTGGGCATACCCATTGTGCCACTAGATACTTGTATATCAATCAACTTAAAGAACTCTTGTGGTTTTTGAGCTTCTTCGTCAGCAATAAGTGCTTCGAGGTCTGCATCAGTGACAGTCTTTTTAACATCAGCTAAATTTTTGAAGCGTTTGAAGATTTCCTTCAAGCTATCACCTTCAAAATCATAACCCAGTTCCTGCAAGCGAACCCGCAACGCATGTCGTCCACTATGTTTGCCTAATACAAGGCGACTTTCAGTCAGACCAACAGTTTCAGGTGTCATGATTTCAAACGTTTCAGCGTTTTTCAAGACACCGTCTTGATGAATTCCTGATTCATGAGCAAAGGCATTTTCACCAACAATTGCCTTATTCGGTTGAACAGGCATTCCCATATAATTCCGTACCATCCGACTCGTTTTCATAATTTGAGTCGAATCGATGTTTGTCCGTAATGCATAATAGGCTTGACGGGTATGAATTGACATAACAACTTCTTCGAGGCTCGTATTACCTGCGCGCTCGCCAACCCCATTCACAGTAACTTCGACTTGGCGAACACCTTTTTGTAAACCAGCTAAAGTATTCGCAGTTGCCAAACCTAAGTCATCATGACAATGTACAGACCAAATTACACCGCTACCAGGTCCTGCACCGGGGGTTTCGTTAATGAGCATTTCGAGTGTCTCTGCCCATTCAGCTGGCATCACATAACCAACTGTATCTGGGATATTTAATGTTGTAGCACCGCATTCGACAGCCACAGCACATGCCTGAATCAAATATTCAGTATCGGTACGTCCAGCATCCATCGGACTAAATTCAACATCGTCACAGAGACTTTTTGCTAAAGTGACACCCATGCGAATCCGTTC
The DNA here is from genome assembly GCA_964352825.1 of uncultured Anaerolineaceae bacterium. Classification (GTDB taxonomy): domain Bacteria; phylum Chloroflexota; class Anaerolineae; order Aggregatilineales; family Phototrophicaceae; genus UBA6055. The sequence goes on along the minus strand of CAYGTY010000014.1, from coordinate 45,684 downwards.
CAAGCCTTCTTCTTTATCAATCCGCAACATGGCTAAATGGCTTGGGGATGTACCCAAGAAGGTATGAATACGGGGTTTTGCCGCACCCTTAACGCCTTCCCAAGCAGTCAAAATATCACTTTCAACTGCACGAGCTAAGCCAGCAATGATTGGACCATCTTCTGTCCCAACTTCTTTTGCAATACGTTGCACAGCTTTTAAATCATCAGGAGATGCCGCAGGAAATCCAGCTTCGATAACATCAACACCGAGGCGAGATAGTTGGCGAGCAATCTCTAATTTTTCAGCACTTGTTAAGGTTGCGCCGGGGCTTTGTTCGCCATCGCGCAATGTTGTGTCAAAGATAATGACAGTGTTTTCATCATAAGTTCTCTGTACCATTAGGAGGTGTTCCTTTCGTGAAAAGTAATCGGTAAATTTCGAACACGGTTAAGCGACTAAGGTCAACAAGACCATCTTCCGACATTCACACACCTCCTTTCTGGCAGAGGTGACGACATTTACATCATCGTCTTCCATCTGATTTTAGTCCTCTTGTTTAATATTCTTGGCATGCAAGAATGGCATCATATCACGTAAGTTAGAGCCAACTTCTTCAATCAACAAGCTGTGTTCTTGCTTACGGCGTGCGTTGAAGTTTGGACGACCTTGACGGTTTTCTTCAATCCAATCTTTCGCAAATTCACCATTTTGAATACGTTGAAGAACGCCTGCCATCTCTTCTTTAATGGATTCTTCAAATAAGTCCCCAACAACATATCCACCATGTTCAGCTGTATTGCTGACGCTATACCACATGTAGCTTAAGCCACCTTCATAAAGCAAATCGACGATGAGTTTCAATTCGTGGAGGCATTCAAAATAAGCAATTTCTGGTTGATAACCTGCTTTAACGAGCGTTTCAAAACTCGCGCGGATAAGAGCTGTTACGCCACCACAAAGAACAACTTGCTCTCCGAATAAGTCAGTTTCAGTTTCTTCTTTAAATGTGGTTTCAATAACACCTGCGCGGGTACAACCAATCGCTTTTGCATAAGCCAATGCGAGTGCCATTGCGTTACCAGATGCGTCTTTCTCAACAGCAACTAAGCCCGGTGTACCAGCACCTTCGGTAAATACTTCACGAACACGATGCCCTGGTGCTTTTGGAGCAACCATTGAAACATCAACAGTTTCGGGAGGAACAATTTCTTCAAAATGAATGTTAAACCCATGAGCAAACATCAACATAGCACCATCTTTTAAGTTCGGTGCAATGCTTTCTTCATAAACTTCGGCTTGTTTGGTATCAGGAATCAGAATCATAACAATATCAGCTTTTGCAGTTGCTTCTGCGACACTAAATACTTCTAAACCATCAGCTTCTGCTTTTGCTTTACTTTTGCTACCTTCATGAAGACCAATAATGACCTTTTGACCATTATCGTGTGCATTGAGTGCATGAGCATGACCTTGACTACCATAGCCAATTACAGCAATTGTTTTACCTTCAAGTAATGAAAGGTCTGCATCTTTATCGTAGTAGAGTGTTGCCATTTACAATATTTCTCCCTAATTAGAAAATAAATTAAATAAGAGCAGTATATATTCTACACTGCTCATAAAATCACACCGCTAAATTATACGCCCATTCCCATTGGAATTAACACCTGTTTTCGGCTGAGCGACTTCAGGACGTTTAAATTCCGTATCCTGAATACGTGTACCACGTCCCATTGCAACTACTCCTGTTCGTATCATTTCAACTATCCCAACAGGACGGACCTCTTCAATAAAGGTTTCAATCAATTCTTCCGACCCGACCATTTCGATAATAGCAACTTCAGGACCGACATCAATAATCCGGGCAGGGTAACGATCACAAATTTCTGTGATGGTATTACGTGACTCTGCATCATCGTTACGAACTTTAATTAGAGCAAGGTCACGAATAACATGAGGTTCTTCATCGAGGATTCGTATATCTATCACATTGACCAGTTTCTCTAAGTTAGTCGCAATACGCCTCGCATATTCCTTACCTGCAACAACACGAATTGTCATCCGAGAGACATGCGGTTTATGTGTACGTCCGACAGTCAAGCTATCAATATTGAATGCACGGCGACGAAATAAACTCGCTATACGGTTTAAGACACCCGGTTCATTTTCAACTAATGCAACTACTGTTATTTTATTGGGCTTTTTATTTTCAGTCATTATTGAATTTCTCCCGGTTTTGGTCGGCGTTTCATATCATGTAAATCCGCGCCTGTAGGAACCATTGGGTAAACCATTTCTTCTTTTTCTACAACAAATTCAATCAGAGTCGGTCCATCAATACTACGAGCAAATTCAATAGCTTCTTGCATTTGATCGCGCGATGTAACCTGCATTGATGGAATTCCATAGGCATCCGCTAATTTACAAAAATCAGGACTAAACATCGGTGTAGATTGATAACGCTTATCGTAGAACAATTCTTGCCATTGACGAACCATGCCCAAGAAATTGTTATTGATAATAGCAATGTTAACATTGATGTTTTCTTGAACAGCAGTTGCCAATTCACATAATGTCATCTGGAATCCGCCGTCTCCAACAATTGCCCACACCTCTTCGTGTGGCATCCCAAATTTTGCACCAATTGCAGCAGGGAAACCAAATCCCATTGTTCCAAGTCCGCCACTGGTTAACATCGTGGATGGACGCTGGTGTGGATAATATTGAGCCTCTAACATTTGGTGTTGCCCAACATCCGAAACAGTGATTGCATCACCACCTGTATGTTTCCATATATCATTGATGACCTGTGCCGCTAATAATTTACCCTGTGAATCATGATTCAATATATCGCGCTCGCTAGAATCTTCTAGCCAGTCACGTATTTGTCCAATCCATTCTGGATGTTTTTTATTTTTTAGTTTTGGCAACATCTGACGCAAAACGGTTTTTAAGTCACCAGCAATACCGACATCCGCTTTAACATTTTTATTCAATTCGGAACGGTCGATATCCACATGGATTTTACGTGCATTTACAGCATAGGTCTTTAAGTTACCGGTTACACGATCGTCAAAGCGCATCCCTAAAGCAATCAACAAATCAGCCTCTTGTATCGCCAAGTTCGATGACGCTTCACCGTGCATACCCATCATACCGATAACCAAAGGATGGCTTTCGGGCATATTTCCTTTACCAAGCAAGGTCAAGGTTACAGGGATTTGAGCGCGTTCAGCTAACTCAAGTAATTCTTGAGTCGCGCCTGACATAGAAATTCCATGTCCAGCAAGGATAACAGGACGTTCAGCTTCTTGAATCAACTTCAAAGCCGCTTCAATATCTTCTTCATTCGCACTGGTTGGTGGATGATAACCCGGTAAGACAATATCGTATTCTGGATAAATAAATTCGGTAACCGCATTTTGAACATCCTTTGGCACATCAACAAGTACAGGACCAGGACGACCTGTACGTGCGATATGGAATGCTTCTTTCATAACATAAGCCAAGTCTTTTACATCTGTGACAAGGTAGTTATGTTTAGTTACAGGTAATGTCACACCTGTGACATCTGTTTCTTGGAAAGCATCTGAACCAATCGCCGCTGTTGGAACTTGCCCAGTAATCGCTACTATAGGCGATGAATCCATCATTGCAGTTGCCAGACCTGTAACTAAGTTTGTCGCACCTGGACCACTTGTTGCAATGCAAACACCAACTTTACCTGTCGCTCTAGCATAGCCATCTGCCATATGAGACGCACCTTGTTCATGTCGTACAAGAACATGATGAAGCTGGTCACGATATTTTGTCATAGCGTCGTAGGTAGGTAATATTGCGCCACCGGGATAGCCGAAGAACACATCGATACCCTCCCGAATAAGGCATTCCATAATTATTTCTGAACCCTTAAGTTCCATCATATTCTCCCAGCACACTCAATTCCACTTATCTAGGGTAGAAACTAACTCTCGTTTACGTAGGTTAACCAATTAAATTTATCTGGTTTTTCACCAGCCGTTATTGCAAAGAATTCCGATTGTACAGCTTCAGTAATCGGACCGCGTGTACCAGAACCAACAGGGATACGATCAACCGATTTTACAGGAGTAACCTCTGCTGCTGTTCCTGTAAAAAAGATTTCGTCCGCCATGTATAACATCTCACGCGCAACAGGTTGATAACGAACCTCAAGACCTTGTTCTTCAAGAAGTTTTAATACGCTGTCGCGTGTAATACCCATCAAGATAGATGACCAAGCTCCCGGTGTATAAACAACACCATTTAAAACCACGAATATATTCTCACCCGCACCTTCACTAACATAGCCGTTAACATCCAGCGCGATACCCTCTTGGAATCCGTTGTCGTGTGCTTCCATACTGACAAACTGGCTGTTCACATAATTGCCACCGGCTTTAACAAGTGCCATATGTGTATCAGGTGCCATACGGCGGAAAGAACTAACTTGGACATCTACACCTTGCTCAATGGCTTCTGCCCCAAGATACCGTCCCCACTCCATTGTAAAAATAACGGCTTCGGTTTGAGTGCGCTCGCGACCTTCAAGTCCTAATGCACCACTACCACGAAAAATAATTGGGCGGATGTAGCAGGATTCATGCCCATTTTTCTTCACGGTCTCAACAACTGCTTGATTAATTTGTTCCGCATTATAATCATGAGCGATACGCATAATCTTTGTACCCTGCATCAAACGTTCACTATGTTCTTGCAAACGAAACACAGCAGGACCTTTTGGGGTGCTATATGCCCGAACACCCTCAAACACACTTGACCCATAATGTAATGCGTGGGCACTCACATGCACATTTGCATCATCCCATTTTACAAAATCACCGTTACGCCAAATCCACTCAGCAGTCATATCTTCCCCTCTATCAAATAAGTTTATAAAACAAAACACGCTTGCATTGGTTATTTAAGTTCACTTCCCATACAAGCGTGTAATTCTAATAATGTCATATCCTTCGCAGGCTGACTACGATGCCCAGCCATGTGACTAGTCTCATTGGTCATCGGCGGGTTATAAGTCTCATTTAAAAATCGTTGTGCCTGCATCTTTGTTCTATCCAATTTAACTGTTAATAACCTAGAATTAAAAAAGCCCCCCAAGTGTTTGGGAGGCTCTGTTTTACGTTTTTAATCGCAGTAACCAACCCAAACTATCATAACCCGCTAATAATGACGAGAACGACTAGAAGAATAAGGTTGAGAAGGCTGAGTGAAATACTCTTGCGCATGATTTTACCTAATATGTTTAAAGCATTGTTTATAAGGCTACCGAACTTTGAACTAACTGTCAACCCATCGCCTTAAATTACTAATATATAGGCATAAGTTCATAAGGTATACCGTCTAATCATTATGCAATTTGCACAACTAAAATTTTAGTTTCTGTTTTGCTTTTTCGATTTGACGTTTGACTGCAGATGGTGCTGTTCCACCATCTACCTCGCGTTGGCGTACAGATTGGGCAAAATCAAATACATCGTAAACATCATCTTCAAATAAAGTCGATATTTCTTGAAAATTATCCAATGGGATTTCAGATAATTTGTCACCCGTATTTGCTGTTATTTGAATGACTCGCCCGACAACATGGTGTGCTTGTCTGAATGGTAAACCTTTACGCACAAGATAATCTGCTAAATCAGTGGCTAATAACTCTTCAGTTAATGCAGCTTCCATATTTTTAGGGTTTATTTTCAGGGTAACGACGATTGCAATTACAACAGGTAATAGCTTGGTCATTGTATCAAATGAATCGAAAAGTGCTTCTTTATCTTCTTGTAGGTCTTTGTTATATCCACTTGGCAATCCTTTTAGTGTTGCAAGAAAGCCAGCCAAGTTACCTGTCAACCGCCCTGCTTTACCCCGCATGAGTTCCATAGGGTCTGCATTACGTTTTTGGGGCATCAAGCTAGAACCTGTACTATAGCGATCATTTAGTGTGATATAGCCAAACTGAGGATTGCTATAGATAATAATATCTTCAGCTAAACGACTCAGATGGCTGGCACATAAGGACATGACATAAAGTAAATCGGCTACAAAGTCACGGTCACTGACGGCATCAAGACTATTTTGACTATATGAATCAAAACCAAGTTCATCAACAATGATTTGACGGTTAATTGGGAAAGGATTACCTGCTAATGCACCCGAACCAAGTGGAGCAATTGCCATGCGTTGGCGCGCCGATTGTAAACGGTCACGATCACGGTCTAACATCCAGAAAAATGTCATTAACCAATGAGCTGCTGTAATCGGTTGTGCAGGTTGCATGTGCGTGTATCCAGGCATCAATGTTTCAGTATGTAATTCTGCGACATCAATAATTGCAGATTGCAGGCTTAATAACATCGCATCGAGTCTATCCGATTCGTTCATTGTCCATAAGCGGAAATCAGTTGCTACTTGGTCATTACGGCTACGACCTGTATGTAGCTTACCGCCTACATCACCCACAATTTCTGTTAGGCGACGTTCGACAGCAGTATGAATATCCTCGTCCCCTTCTTTGAGTTCAAAGGTATCTTGCTCAAACTCCTGCAAAACTTGATTCAAGCCAGCAATTATCGTTTCTGCTTCATCAGTTGTAATAACATCTGCGTCAGCAATTGTCTTAGCGTATGCGATACTACCTAGAATATCTTCGCGATAAAAGCGTATATCAAAGTCAATACTATCATTCAATGCTTGCAAATCTTTATCTGTTGGCTCGGAAAACCGACCGCCCCATAAACTCATGTACTACCTGCTTTCGTTAGTATGTTTCAAGAAAATCAAATGCTATGTAATAGAAATTGTTCCCTGTAAAATATAATCAGATTGATTAACAATTGGTTGTTGGTTCAGTAATTTTTTAACAGCTTCTACCTCAACAATTGGTAAATTTATCGTATTTCCTGATTGAGCTTTATCCCGTGCCATTTTTGTTCCAGCCTGCGAATCACGTTCAAATGCTGATTGAGCTTTTCTTAGTGCATCTTGAGGTAAATCCAAGACATCAAACAATTTCAAAAGCATATCATCTCGATGTTCTATTAGATCTTCGTAGCGAATAACAATTGGTCGCAGTCCACGTTCATAAAACTCAGCATAACGATTCATCATTTGTACCCAAAGCACAGCACGGCATAGGGTAATGGAAAAAGTTCCTTGTGACGAATCAAATAATGGTGTGACCTCTTCAATAGGAAGGTTAAAATATAGTTGATGTTGTTCAACCGCTTCATCATAAGATAGTTGAAGATGGGAGCGCCCTGTGTTGTAAATAATACGATATAGAGATGACACCCAATCCATGGCATTACGGTACATAAAGAGGTGTTTCGCATTAGGAAATGCTTCAAAAAAGATATCCATAATGTCTGAACAATGATTGCGAAACTTCAAAACATAGCGTTTATTATCACCGACGACGGTTGGGCGGAACATAAATTTAAAACTAGCTTGTAATAATAAGATTTGTTCATCCCGTGATGTATGACGAATCGTGACAAAATTTGAAAATATATCAGATTCGGAGAATGCTATTGTCGAATCCAACTCATTTAATGCTTGCGTCATCAATGTTGAGCCACAGCGTCCAACACTGTGAATACAGATAAGTTGACGATCATCAACATCAAAATTCTGTGCTAGTTGTAGAAAAATAGTGTAAGGTACGGCAATCAGATATTCGGCATTGTCAAATTGAGATTGATACACAAATGTAACTTGGGATAAATCAATTGATTCAGGCAATGATGCAAAAATCGCTTGTTGACTATCATCATCAAAGCAATACAAACTTATAGTTGGGTTATCAATCAGTGAATGTGCGTCAACAGTATTTCCAGCTTCCCATGTAAAGTCTTGTAATGACGCAAGGTCACGCATTTGTTGACGGCTTCGATGAAGAATATTAAGTTGCTGAGCAAACATCCCTAATGCCTTTAATAAATTTCAGAACAAAACTTTTACATATGCGAAATACAAAGGGTACAAATCAATGCACCCTTAATGTATGAGGAAAACTTAATCGCGTTTGAATTTGCTGTAGTCAGGTTGGCGATAATGACTTGCGCCACCACCTTCCATTTCAAGCATCGCTTCGACTTTCATCGGCAGACCAAACAACTGAATAAATCCATGAGCATCTTGTTGGTTATAGACATCTTCTTCACCAAAAGAAGCATAATCTTCACGATAAAGGCTATAAGGGCTTTTGCGTCCAGCAACGATAATATTACCTTTGTACAATTTCAAACGAACTGTACCCGTAACGGTTTGTTGGGTGACCTCTACAAAACCATCCAGTGATTCACGCAATTTGCTATACCACATGCCATTATAAACAAGCTCGGCATATTTCACAGCAATAAAATCTTTGTAGTGCATCGTATGCTTATCGAGACAAATACTTTCTAACAATTGATGGGCGCGACGAACAATTGTGCCTGCTGGTGTTTCATATACACCACGACTCTTCATACCAACCAGCCGATTCTCTACAATATCAATCCGACCAATAGCATGACGACCACCCACTTTATTAAGCTCAACAAACAACTCAACCGCATCCATCTCTTCACCATTAAGGCTTACAGGAATACCTTTAACAAAACCAATTTCTAGGTATTCAGGTTCATCAGGCGCATCTTCTGGGCGCGAAGTCAATTGGAACATTCTGTCTTCGGGTTCATTCCAAGGATTCTCAAGCAAGCCACCTTCATGAGATAAGTGGAAAATGTTGCGGTCACGACTATAAATATCTTTTTCAGTATGCGACACAGGCACATTGAATTCTTCAGCATAGGCGAGTGCATCTTCACGGCTACGAATATCCCATTCACGCCATGGTGCAATAGTTTTTAGTTTTGGATTCAATGCCATTGTGGATAATTCAAAGCGAACTTGGTCATTACCCTTACCTGTGCACCCATGAGCAACTGCATCAGCATTTTCAGCTTCAGCAATTTCTACCATATGCTTCGCAATCAGCGGACGCGCAAATGATGTACCCAACAAGTATTCACGTTCATAGACCGCTCCAGCTTGCATGGTAGGGAAAACAAATTCAGTTAGAAACTCTTCTCGCAAATCGCGAATATAAAGTTTTGTCGCACCTGAAGCGATTGCTTTTTCTTCAAGCCCGTCCAATTCTTCTTCTTGACCTAAATCAGCACAGAAGCAAATTACTTCACAGTTATAATTATTCTTTAGCCACGGCACAATAACGGAAGTATCCAAACCACCACTATAGGCTAATACAACTTTTGTTACATTGGCATTTGACATGAGTCTTCTCCAAATTGACAATTAATAGATAAATAGTTTACAGATATTTTGATAAACTTAACTTGTGAATACACGCAAAATTGGCTGTGCAATCAATACAGCATCATAATTCTATCGTCGTTTATATCCCATACTCACCACCTCAATTAAAAAAGCCCCGATAGCATAAAATATCGAGGCTCTTGATGTTTATCAAATTTGAATCTATACCAACACCAAAAACCCCAATTTATGATTGGGTGCGACGACGGAAACAGCGGTTGATGTTGGAAGAAGTTTTCATGGTTATGGATAGTAACATGGAGAATCATTTCCGTCAACAATTTAAGGCAAATTCAACCGACACTCACCTACTCCAACAGAACAAGTTCCAATCAATTCAGCCCCATAACGGACTCTAAATTGTGAGGTGTTGCGCCAAAACTGGACATCGGATGCGACGGCTGTCCATGAATGACGAACACTACACGAAGATGGTTTCGATTGAAGTTCTTCATTTACACCCCATATTTGGAGACAGTCATTCGGTGGAAACTCAGTTAATGGGCGAGATAAGAAATCTGTTTGCCAACGTGTTGCTGAAAAAACTCCTGAATCACTCTCAAAAACGATACCTGATATATCCAGCAATCGACCCGATGTATTAATAAGTGTCAGGCTGTCAACACTATAAAATAAGGTCAGGTCATCTGATGAACCTGTAATCACTGTGCTTGTGTTATCTTGTGGTAATGTGGAAGAATTAGGCAGATTAGATGGCATTATAGTAGGCGAACTATTCCCAAGATTTCCTTCTAAGCTTACATCACAATATCCATTTGCAACGACACAGCCCGCTAGTACACGATTGTCGCGAACGACTTCAAAGCGACTAACCCCTTGCCAAAAGTCAGAACCTTCACCAACAACAATCCAACCATGACGCGTTTCACACTCAATCGGTATAGGCTGATTGTCAGATGCAAACGTCCAAACCATCAAACAATCTTCTGGAGGGAAGCCACCTAAAGATGTGCTCATAAATTCAGTTTCCCATTCCTCAATACGCAACCGACCCGTTTCACTCTGGAATACCAATCCATGTAAATTAAGCGGATAATCTCTAATATTGAGTATGGTGAAGCTATCTTGATTGAAAATCAGACGTATATCCCGATTAACGAAGTTAATTCCACTTGATTCATTATCCAAAAGTTCAATATCTGCTTCTAAGCTAAGTTCACATTGTCCATCTGCAACCGTACATTGTCCAATAATATCTCCATCATTGACGACAAAGAATGATTCAACATCTTGCCAAAACAGTTGATTATCATTAACAGCCACCCATCCATGACGAATCTGGCATTCATCAGGCACATCTTCAAGACGATTAAAGGATAAGCCCCAGACTTGTAGGCAATCTCCAGCAGAAAAATAATTTAAGCGTTCAGTCAAAAATTCAGTTTCCCATACAGCCGATTCCATACGAGCATCATCGCTTTGAAAACGAAGTTGGCTCAAATCAAGACTTCGCCCCGAAATATTAATTAGTGTAAGCGCATTACTATCATAGATAAGCTGTATATCAGGGTCTAATTCTGGAGTAGGAGAAGCGACGTCCGTCACCGAAACAGCTAAAGGTATCGGCGTATAATCAACAGGTGTAATTAAGGGCGATAAAGTACGTGTCGGCGGAATAAGTGGTGTTGCTGTTGGTGTGTTAGATGGTAATGAAGTTAAGGTCTGTGTTGGCGGAATAGCCGTTGGCGTTGGTGGAGCAGGTGTATTTGTCGATGGTACACGTGTCGGAGATGGCACAGGCAAAGCATTCACCCCTTCACGCTTACCTAATAGCATTGTGAAATAATAAATACCATCAGGTGCTTGAGCGTAAGCAACACCAATCTCAACATAATCAGGATTCATCATATTCGCTTGATGTGATGGGCTATTCCTCCATTGGTTAAATACGGCTTGAGCATTTGTATCGGAGCGTAGAAGGATGTTTTCCGCACCTGTCGTCAACAGATAACCAGCATCGCTCATACGTTGCCAAAACTGAGAAGCATCACTCCCAACATGGTCTAATACCCCATTTTTAGCCATATCATTACTATGACGTTGTGCAGCGGAATTTAATTCCGAACTCACGATTAAATTGGGCAAAGCCACCTGAGTTCGTGATGAATTTAGCAAGGCAATAATAGACTCGGTTATAGCATCCTGCCCCACTACACTCCAGCCCAATACCAAATACCCAACAAAATATAAAACAAGTAGTTTTTTCATATTAGATATAGAATCCATCCACTTCTCAATAAACAATACTCATTATAACGAATCGTCGCTTGCTTATCTTCAACCGCAAAGTTAGAATATTTTGTATGAATGTAACATACGAAAAATGTAGAGTGAGGTCAAGATGACAACTGTTGCCGATTTAAAAGCTATGCGGGATAAAAAAGCATTACCCCATCTCGAACAATATGCACCTGTATGGATTATTGATGAACAAGTTTTTGCAGAAGAAGAAGCCATCCAATTTAATGTCTTATTACAGCATAAAACACATGGGTGGATGAGTCGTCGCTATCGTTATGATGGTTTCAACAATACGCTTTATCACAAAGGTCAAACACCTGTTGCAGAAGATGAGGCTGTCGATTATATGGAGGCTGCCCCATATATCGAGGCAACCGTTACTGATATTCCAAACTCATATGGTGGTTAAACACCCACAGTCTTTTTGTAGGTCACATCGTCAAATGTCTGTATAATGCGTTTGGCGATACTTGACCATACATATTCTTTTGCAATCTGAGATGCAGTTTCCCCCATCCGTCTTCTCCGGCAGGGTTCAGCCAACAATTTCATGATACGATCAGCAAGTGCTTCAGAATCACGCGCTGGGATATGAAAGCCTGTTTGTCTGTCCCGAACAAGATGAGCCAAACCGCCAACTTGAGAGGCTATAACAGGCGTACCTGTTGCCATAGCTTCTAATGCAACCATTCCAAATGATTCATAATCAGATGGCATAACAACAACCGTCGCAGCCGAGTAATATGTCGGTAACAGTGACTGCTCTTTAGCACCCACAAAATCAACATACTGTTCAATCTTTAATTGAGAAGTCATTTTCCGTAAACGTTGCATCTCACTATCTTTTGTGCTACTTGGATCGCCACCGACAATCACCAAGCGTAAACGATTCAGCCATTCAGGTGATCTCATTTTGACGATATAAACAGCTTCCAAAATTGTATCAACTGCTTTTAATGGTTCAATACGCCCCACAAATAATAGCATTTCACTATCAGGTTCTAAGCCTACCTTCTGTTTTGCGTCTGCCGATGATATTACAGAACGGAAGTGCTCAATATTAACCCCCGGTGGGATAATTGTTATCCGTTTAGGGTCTGCATTATATAGCGAATTTAATTGTTCTTCTTCGGCAGGAGTCGCAGCAACAATGCAGTCAGCAAATTGTAATATATATGTTTCTGTTAAAATACGTGTATTAGGAATATAAGGTTTTTTAGCAATACGTTGTTTCATATGCCCGAGGGTATGAAACATCTGCACAAATCCAATCCCCCATATTTCTTTCAGTTTGGCTGCAACCCAGCCACTTAACCAATAGTGACTATAGAGAACATCATATTGAATTTTATTGAGTGTGGCATAAGCAATTAGATTTGATGTAAATTCAGATAAATAAGGGTAGTGTTCATCAGGTGTCAGAGGAACAACTGGACCTGCATTCAGATAAATAACCCGAACATTTTCACCAATCGAGTAGTCTATAATAGGCTCATTACACGATGAACGCCGCGTAAATATGTCAATTTCATATCCTTGCTTACCTAATTCACGAGATAATTCACGAATATAAACATTCATACCACCTGTTTTTTTACCACCCATAGGGGCAACAGGACTTGTATGAACACTAAGGAATGCAATTCTTTTTATTGACATATTTATATCCTCAACCAAGCTATTTTGCAGTGATATTCATGACAGCTGTATCTTGACCACCCATACGATATTTATAGATTTCATCTCCGCGAAGAAAATCATAGGTAGAATACCCTTGTTCTATCGCATGTTGGATATTATATGCAAGCAAGACGATCCCGGGGCTTAATTGTCCATACTCAGCATGATTCAACCCTGAGTTATAGACCAAAACGCGATTGTCATAAAGAAAGTTAATATAACCAGCAACCCGCTCCTCACCAACGGTCAGGAAATTCATTTGTAACCAACCAGACGCCTGTATAAGCGGCATAATCTTTTTAAAGAAGCGTACATTTGCACTATCTTCTAAAAATTCTGCTTTTTCGGGGTCACTATCAGCCATCAATTTCATAAAGCACGAAATCTCATCATCAAGGTTGTGCTCACCATTGACAATATACCAATCAACATCACTCTGAGCCCCATGAATACGACGTAGTTTACGACGAACTTCATGGCGTTGCTTTTTATCAAGCAAATTGAGGTAACCGCCCCAATCATCGGGCAATTGAATTACAGGGCAAACTTCTTGTTGTTCAACTTTAGTTTCAAATTTATATTGTTTAAGCAAATCTGGAAGAAACTGCATTGTAAGCGACTCTTGAGGGATATTGCACAAATCAAGGGTATCAAAAACTGCACGATTCTCATCAAGATATTTAACAAATTCTTCATAGACAACATCGACATAATCTTTATCGACAATCAGATCCAAGTAATCGGTTACATCAACACAACCAATAATACGAACATAACGACCATTATCTGTATCAGCAATAAACAATGGCGCAATACCAACTAATTTATCATTATCGCGACATACAAGTACAAAAAGCTCACCGGGTTGGTATGCTTCCCACCAAGTAGAGTGCCATTCCCAAGTATAGAAAATGTTATTGATTGGCGCACGACTTAATAAATCGTTCCAATCTGGCTTCAATTCATCAAAAACAGTGGTATCTCGGTATACAACAAGTTCCACTTGACTATTCCTTTGTTAGCTAGCTATCCGCATAAAGAGTTTAGATAAGTAATTCTCCAGATATATGACACATCCAGATGAATCCTTCTTACATAATCAGCACAAAAAAGTCCTAATATTAAGCATTTACTCAGTTTTCGTAATCGGCTTGGAGCTATCGTTACCCCATTCTTTCCAAGAGCCATCATAGACACGGACGTTCTTAGCCCCAAGCACGGTCATGGCTAACAAACCATAACTCGCCGATACCCCCGAATTACAATAAATCACAGTATCAGATGCATCTAAGTTAATATTGTGTTCTATAAATACCTGTTGCAAAGTATCATTGGCATATAAAGTCGCATCATCGTCAACCATTGTTTTGCGTGATAGGTTGATAGCCGAGGGAATATGCCCCATACGGTCTGCTCGTGAAGCCTCGCCTATAAACTCTTTTGGTGAACGAACATCTATTAATTGCAAATCATCTGATTCCAATTTCGATAAAATATCATCCGCAGTAGCCAGAAGTGAAGTATTTATTTGTGGCGTAAAAGTTTTCTCATCAATTTCAGGCTTACGATCATCAGTTGGATATCCACCAGTAATCCATTTATTCCACCCACCATCGAGAACAGCAACATTATCATGACCATAATATTGCAAAGCCCACCACAAACGCGCTGCAAACATACTCTGAGCGTCATCATAGATAATAACAGTAGTGTTTTTATCTATACCTAACTGCCCCATCAATTCAGCAAAGCGACTGGGCAAAGCCACATCATTCGAGGGTGAATTAGGCTCAATAATATCTATCATCCAATTGACAAACACTGCATTGGGGATATGCGATTTTTCATAATCCTCATAATGGCTAAAATAGTGCGGAGGGGGTTGTGATGCAGGTAAAACTTTCCCACGAATATCAATAATCCTTAAATTATCATCTTGCAAGTGTTCTGCTAACCATTTCACTGTAACAAGAGGCTTATTCATTTTAATCTCCTCAACCTAAGATACTTCGACCAATATACTATATGATGACAAATCAAAAATCTAATCTCTATACATCGGCAGAAAGTCTAATCATTTTCTTATCGGAGCAAGCCCGACTATAATACAGAAAATATGAGAGTTCATTATTTATGAAAAAGAAAATTCGTGGTCTGAAACGCTCTACATTTGAATTAGATTTTGATTTATATCGTGTTAAAGTGCCAATCAAGAAAAATCCAGGGTTTAATTTAAGTGCCATTGACTTATCGCCTGAATCAATCGAACAGACAATAGTCTTTCAACATGGTTTTGCAGGCATTGCAGAATCTTGGGAGTATCAATTAACTTATTTTTCGAGTCAGTATCGTGTGATTGCACCTGATTTACGGGGTCATGGTCAAAGTGATGCCCCATATACAGACTATACCATGCCTGAATTAGTTGATGACCTAGATGCCATTGCAGCAAAGCTGAATTTACCAGAAAAATTTATACTTGTTGGGCATTCATTTGGAGGCTCTGTCTGTGTGGAGTTCGCCAATACTTATCCAGAACGTATTGAAAAACTAATCTTGATTGCAACTGCTGGAGAATATCCTGTTCCAAAAGCGGCATCTCTTTTATCCAAAGTACCTATACATTTTGTTCGACCATTATGGCGGTATCGTCCAAAGTGGGATGCTGAACTTCACGTTATGAAGCGCATGTTCTTAAACAATCTAATTAAATGGCAAGGCTGGTCACACCTAAAAAACATCACGGCAGATACATTGGTCATTACTGGTGAACGTGATAATTACTTCCCGCGCAATGTATTTGATGATGTCTCTAAAATGATACCGAATGCAGATGTCTATGATGTCGGGTCTGCTAAACATAAAGTCCAGTTAGAGCGTCATACCGCAGTGAATCGCGCAATTGAACGATTCATAGGTACAACTCAGAGGTCATCATGGCGTACCCAAACTGATGAAGAGAAATTGATTAAGCGTCGCCCATGGTTACGGAGTTATGATAAAGATACACCCCAAACAATTCCAATACCAAAGCAACCCCTCCACCGTTTTTTAGAAAGTGCTGCGGATTGGAAACCAAAGCAAACAGCAACTGTATTCTATGGAAAAACACTCACCTATAAAGAATTGAATGACAAGGCGAATCAGTTTGCACATGCTTTAGTGAAGATGGGTATTGAAGTCGGTGACCGCGTTATGATCGTTTTACCAAATACACCCCAATTCATCATCGCTTATTATGGCATTATGAAAGCAGGCGGCGTTGTAGTTCTATCAAACCCTGATGCAACAACTGAGATGATTGTTAACCAAGCTGTTGAAACTGATGCGAAATTACTAGTTACTTTGAGCGTTTTCAGTAAACTTGCAGATTATATTCAAAAAACCACACAAGCCAAAACAACTATTTTTACCAGCATCGGCAAACATCTGTCTAATAGTGTTTATACAGCATTTCTCAAAACAGATAATCCCTCTGAAGAAAATGAGACCCTTGCACGTCGAATCGGGCGATTTATGTCTGAAGTAACAGAAGATGAGCCAATCACCCCTCCTATCGTAAATATTGACCACAATCAACTTGCATTAATTACCTATACCAGTGGAACAACAAGCCAGCCAAAAGGTGTGTGTTTAACGCATACAAATCTTGTAGCCAACGCACTACAGACACGTCATTGGCTACCTGACATCAAATATGGAGCAGAAACCGTCATATCTGTTATTCCATTTATGCACAGTTATGGTATGACAACGGCTATGAATGTCCCAATCACAGTAGCGGCAACCATTGTGATTATTTCAGTATTTGAACTTGAGCAAATCTTGGAACATATCAAGAAATTCAAACCAACCCTCTTCCCAGGTGTACCATCCATGTACACAGCTATCAATCAAGCGGGAAACGTCCGAAGCTATGGCTTATCATCCATCAAAGCCTGTATTAGTGGCGCAGCACCCTTACCGGTAGAAGTACAAGAATCCTTTGAAAAGCTCACACGTGGTCGCCTTGTAGAAGGATATGGACTTACAGAAGCATCCCCTGTTACTCATGCGAATCCACTATATGGCAAACGAAAAGTAGGGTCTATCGGCATTCCCTTACCGAATACAGATGCCAAAATTATTGATTTAATCACAGGTGAGGATTCTCCAATTGGGCAAATTGGTGAACTCCTAGTCAAAGGTCCACAAGTCATGCAAGGCTATTGGAAATCCAGTGGCGATGAAGAATCTATTGTAAAAGATGATTGGCTACACACAGGGGATGTTGCTGTGATGGATGATGAAGGATATTTTAAAATCATCAGTCGAAAACGCGATACAATCTTCACTGGCGACTTTAGTGTTTACCCACGCGATGTTGAAGAAGTGTTATATGAAAATAATAAAGTGTTAGAAGTTGCAGTTATTGGTATTGGTCATGAATCAGGCAAGCAAAAAATCAAAGCCTATGTTGTTCCACGCCCAAATACCAAATTATCGGCAAATGAATTGATTGAACTATGCCAACGTCGCTTGGAAGAGTATGCTGTTCCGTGGGAAATAGAATTTAGAGAAACCCTACCTAAATCATTCATTGGCAAAGTATTGCGCCGATTGCTGATCGAGGAATCTGATTAATCTGAGTCTATGACGTTTTTAGGTTTAAAAAGTTGGGCTTTATCGGGATTACGTTGTCCCCATATCATTTTATCAGTCAATAATTGAATGGTCATATCTTGATCAATAGTAATTTGACATGAAAGTCTTGGATAGCCGAATGTATGGGCAGCCTTATCATGCCAATGTTGCGGTTCAATATCGCTCTCAATCCATACCCCACAAGTTGCACATAAGCCACGTCCACCACAATTGAGTTTTTGGGTGATGTGTGTATAAGGGGAGAAATCAAACGCGAGTAAGGCATTCCTTAAGTTTATTCCAGACTCTACTTCTATCTCATGTATATCATTATCGACAATTATCTTAATAGTATTCACAATATATCCTCCTTCATTTTAGAAAAGTCTATTAAAATGAGAATATGATTTGTTTACTGACAAGAATATCCGTATCTATATAGAATAGAACAAGACATCTATTAAATTAAATTGAGCATCGATATTATGGTTGATTTGCCACTTTTCCCATTAAATACTGTCTTATTCCCAGGTATGCAATTAAAGTTGCATATCTTTGAAGAGCGTTACAAGTTGATGATTAATGAGTGTATTGAAGAACAAAAACCATTTGGTGTCGTTCTTATCAAAGACGGTCAAGAAGCTCTTGGACCTGTCGCAACACCCCATAAAGTAGGTTGCACAGCAAATATCACCCAAGTCCAACGTTTACCCTTCGACCGTATGAATATAGTTGCCATTGGGCATGAACGCTTTCATATTAATGCCATCACACAAACTAATCCATTTTTATCGGCAGATGTAAACTATTTCTCACCAGAAGTTGATAATCAGAGCATCATCAATCGCTACTCACGGATATTACGCCCGCTCATTATTCAATACCTTGGCATCTTATCCAAAATTGAAGATATACAATTTGAGAGCGAGCAAATACCTCATGCCCCCACCGCCATTCTACAAATAGCTTCCATCTTGTTGCAAACAGAGAGTGAAACAAAACAAGAGCTACTTAATATAGATAAGATGTCAATCTTATTACGTCAATTGATTGAGATTTATAGCTTAGAAACACTCTTACTCAATGTACGTATCTCGCCACCTGATGAAAATTTTAACATTGGGTCATTTTCTAGCAATTAATACCCTAACATTTGGGTGGCATCGGAATAAAGGACGATGTACAACGAATATACTCTGCATATTCAGGTTTATTTTTCTTAAGTGATTTCTCAAGTAAGGCAACACCTGATACACGCAGTAGTAAAAGGGTCATTATCAAAGGACCGAAACATGACAAGAAGCCAAATGGCACGGATAGGGCAATAATAAAGAATCCCCACCACATCGTCGCATTTCCAAAGTAATTCGGATGGCGAGTATACTTCCACAACCCTGTGTTTAGGACTTTCCCTTTGTTATTAGGGTTTGACTTGAATTGAGTCAATTGCCAATCGCCAACAGATTCAAAAATAAAGCCAACACTCCATACTAATGCACCGATAATATCAAGTAGGGTCAATCCACTTGGTTCACTTGAATACTGCGCGATCAAAACGGGAGCAACAATGATAACTTGCAATGTACCTTGTAGCATAAATGCTTGGAAGAAGCTCTTCCACCAATAAGAGTCTTTCCCGTATTTTTCTCTGAATTTTTGATAGCGATAATCTTCAGGTTTACCGATATTCCGTCTACCCAGATATAAAGTCAGACGCATACCCCACAATGTCACCAATATGATCATAAGTAATTTTCGTTGTGGGTCACCATCTGTGAGAAAATAATATGTCCATGCAAGGCAAACAAAGCCAAATCCCCAAACAATATCAATAATACCGACATTTGTTATCATCACACTGATTATCCAAACCAATGTCATCAAAACAAATACAACCCCATATCCCGCAAGCCATACTTCAAAAATCGACACAATCTTGTCCTTTTTTATCTGAATAACTAGATTATAGATAAACTTAATGAGGATTACATAAGCCCTATTATGCTATAATACCCAGACAAATTGATATGATACATAAGGTTATCTATTGCAAAAAGTAATCAAATCTATAATCGGGATAATTGTTATTTCCCTCATCACCATCATCATATTAGAAATTTTGTTGCAAGTCATGTTCCTCTCACTACCAACAACAATTATACAGCGGATGCCTCAATATCCAGAAAGGTACGGTATTCGTTTTGACACATCACACGGTGCAAGGGAATACCCTTCAGAAGAACTCGTCAATTTCGAAGTGAATCAATATACAGGAGACCTCTTCCAAGTATCGTGCCTATCACCTAAAAATGCCCAGTACATAGACCCCTATATTGTCAATTATCAACGCGATGCGCACGGCTTCCGTACCCCGTTATTATCAACAAACGAAGCCGATATTGTTATCGTTGGCGACTCATTCACAGCGGCAGAATCGATAGTAACCCCCTACTGGGAAGAAATAAGTGATTCAATAGTCGTATTAGGTTTACCGGGAAGTGGCACGCTTGAGCAGAAAATCCTAATAGAAGAATTTGGACTGCAATATAATCCTAAAGTCATTGTTCTAGCATATTTCGGTGGAAATGATTTAACTGATAATCAGACATTTTATAGATTACAAGAAGATGGTCTAACTTTTTCAGACAAGACACATCAAGGGAGAAGTCCATTAGAGTACCTTGTAACATTTCATTTATTGCTCTTCGCACGAGACACGCTCAACTCATCATCTCAGGTAGATTGCAATTATCCAATGGTAGCAAAAACAACCCCACCCACCCCTATTGCATTCTTTGATCGAATGGTTTCCCTATTAACAATAGATAGAGGCACGTTAGCAAATAGCAATGAATTTAAAATTACAGCGACAAGTATTATTGAATTTGCGAACCTAGCAGAATCAAGTAATGCAGAATTTGTACTAGCATATATCCCACAAAAAGCTGAGGTTTATTGGAATTTATTAGATGAGGCTAATCAAGAATCTATTACAAATAATCTAACGAAGGCTGGCATAGATATTATTCCAAGTCAAATCAATGCAAACTTAGATGTACAACGTAAACTCATTGAAAATCTTGCCCAAGATAACAACTTCTATTTTTTAGATTTCACACCATTTTTAGCCAATCAAGCCATCACAGGGCAGTCTCCCTATTTTTTTGCTGATACACATTGGAATCAAACAGGACACGATCTAGCCAAAAGTGCGCTTTTAGATTATCTATCACAACTGACCCTTGATAAAAATGGCAACTCGTAAAAGAATCTTGCTTTGGTATAATCAGTGATTGCGAGGTCAGTTACTCAATTTTATATACCGAGGAGGTTTAACTTGAAAAAAATATGGGATATTGCATGGGAACGGTTCAATGTCAACACATCGGTTATTGCTGATGGCAATGGGCGTTTTATTGCAACACTCTTCTACTTCACAATAATGGTACCCTTCGGAATCATTTCCTCGTTAACAATGGACCCATTACGTATCAAAAACATAGATAATCAATGGCTTCAACGTGAACCAGTACCAACCGATATTCAATCAGCTAGAGAACAGGGATAAATTAAATAATGTACATCCTTGGAATTTCTGCATTCTATCATGACTCTGCTGCAGCTCTCATTAAAGATGGGGAATTAATTGCAGCATCAATGGAAGAACGCTTTTCACGTAAGAAGCATGACAACGGCTTTCCACAACTTGCTGTTGAGTTTTGCTTAGATTTTGCTGGTATTACGGCAGATGATCTAGAATATGTCGTCTTTTATGAGAAACCTCTTGTAAAGTTTGAACGCATATTACAAACCACAATCAACACATTCCCACGTTCAGCAGGTGTATGGCGTGAAGCAATGATGAGTTGGTTAACCGACAAATTATGGGTACGCAGCCATATTGCTAGTGGTGTGGGTATACCTTTTGATAAGGTTCTCTTCTGTGACCATCATATGAGCCATGCAGCAAGCACTTACTTTGCCAGCCCATTCAAAGATGCCGCTATTATGACAGTAGATGGTGTTGGAGAATGGACGACCACAACTTTGGGTGTTGGCAAAAGTTCTTTAGGTGAAGGAACAGAAACAACACCGACGATTGAATTATTTGAAGAGCAACGTTTCCCACATTCGCTTGGGCTACTTTATTCAACGTTTACGGCATGGCTAGGCTTCCGTGTTAATAACGGTGAATATAAAGTCATGGGTATGAGTCCATATGGTGACCCAAAGTATGTAGAGAAAATACATAAAGTCCTCTCAATGGATTCGTCCACAGGTGGCTTTAACCTCAATATGGAGTATTTTGATTTTCATCACTCAACGCATACTAGCTATAGTAGCAAATTCCTTGATTTATTTGGGGAAAAACGTGATGCAGACGCAGAATTCTTCACGATGCGTACCAATCCAGAACGCTCTTCAGAAAAAGCAATGATGGATACAAATCAGTATTATGCTGATATTGCTGCAAGTATCCAAACTGTGACTGAAGATGCCCTCATTAATATGGCAACACATCTCCACCAAAAAACAGGTATGTCGAAGTTAGTGATGGCTGGCGGTGTTGCATTAAATACAAAAGCCAATTGGCGTATCTTAAATGAAACACCCTTTGATGAGCTTTGGATTCAACCTGCTGCGGGAGATGATGGTGGAGCATTAGGTGCAGCATTATGGGTATGGCATGTTGTCTTAGGCAATCCACGCCGCTGGACACAACCTCATGCTTATTACGGCAAAGGATATACTGATGATGAATGTCGTCAATTCCTTGACGAGGCTGGTCTAAAGTATGAAACTTATAGTGATGAAGCGAAATTAACAGAAGTTGTCGTTAACGAATTAACGCAACAAAATGTTATTGGTTTTCATCAAGGACGCTTTGAATGGGGTCCACGTGCTTTAGGTAGTCGTAGTATCATGGCTGACCCACGCAGTCCAGAAATGAAAGAAATCGTCAACACTAAAATCAAATATCGTGAGCCATTCCGTCCGTTTGCCCCCGTGGTTGTTCGTGATCGAGCTCCAGAATATTTTGATTACCCAGATGTTGCCAAACATGATACACCACGCTATATGCTTATGGTTGCCCCCATCAAAGAGGATAAGCAAGAAGAGATTCCTGCAGTCAATCACGAAGGTACGGGGCGTTTACAATCGATTGACCGCGAGACAAACCAGCGTTATTATGATGTTGTTGAACAGTTTGGTCAAGCAACAGGAACGCCGATTGTACTTAATACATCATTTAACTTACGGGGTGAGCCCATTGTCAATACACCTCGCGAAGCATTTAACACATTCAAAAATAGCGACATTGATGTATTGGTCTTAGGTTCGCATATCGTTCGCAAACCCTTATAGTTTAAGCAGTTGAAAACTGTTAGTGAGGTAAAAAATGAGTACAGAAGTGAAAACAAAAAACAATAAACCTACAGCAACACAAGATTTCTTCATGCGCTTAGGTATTCTCGGTGAGTTATTAGCTTTCCTCTGGAAACGTAAGCTCTACTGGATGATTCCTTTGATTGTCACATTACTTGTATTTGCACTACTTATCATTGTTGGTAGCGCAGGTCCAGGTGGCGCATTTATCTATACCCTGTTCTAAAGCTCACTACGAAAGGAATGTGGGGTTATCCAAATGATAGTCCCACACAATCTAACATATGGACACTACAACAATCGGATTAATTGTTCTTGTCATATTGGTGCTCAGCTTGGGGTATCTTGTCAATCAACATTCGATGCAACGTAAACCCATTCATGGTGGTCCAGCATCGATGTTTTTCAATTTTCTCTCAGGGTTATTTTTTGTTGCTATCATGCCAACGGTTTGTATGAGTATTCTCGTACTTCATCCTGGTATGGTCGATATCGCAGGCATTACATTTAACCCAGTTCTGCTAACCGTGGTTATATTCGCTATTTTGAGTATTGTTGCTTCGGTACTATTTGCCATAGTGGAAAAAACACCGCTGGAAAATGCAATAGCTGAACA
Organism: uncultured Anaerolineaceae bacterium; assembly: GCA_964352825.1. GTDB lineage: Bacteria > Chloroflexota > Anaerolineae > Aggregatilineales > Phototrophicaceae > UBA6055. The sequence continues at coordinate 21,782 of CAYGTY010000014.1, read as the reverse complement.
AGCAAGCCGTGAAGCTGAAGGCTGGACAGAAGAAGACGCAAAGACATCAGGTTTATAATTCAAAGGGCGTATTTATTTTACGCCCTTTTTAATCATGCCTCAGGCGATATCATCATCTGTATCAAGAATAATCCGTACGGAACGATCATAGGTGAAATAGTTCCAAACCCAACTTAGAAATGTACTAATGCGATTACGGAATCCCATCAACATAATCAAATGCAGAAACAACCACGCCAACCAAGCAAAGAAACCCCGAAGTTGTATGCGGTAGAAAATCCATGCAACAGCGCGAGTACGCCCTATCGTTGCCATAATCCCGCGATCATTGTACTTAAAGTTTAATTGCGGACGATGATTCAGGCGATTGACGATGTTGTTGGCAATCAACTTGCCCTGCTGATTTGCAACAGGTATTAGCATAGGATATGCATCGCCATTTTCATCTTCTAGGTAAGAAATGTCACCTGCTACATAAATATCATCTCTACCAATTACTTCCATAGTAGGATGGACAGGAATACGACCTGCCTTTGCTAACTTTACATCAAGCATAGTGGCTAAAGGTGATACTTTAACACCTGCTGACCAAACAATCGTATGTGTTTTAATGGTTTGACCATCTTTGAATTTGATAAAATCCGAGCCAGCATCTTCAACGATTGTACCCGTCATGACCTCAACCCCAAGGTCGATCAGTTGGTCTTTTGCAGATTTCTGTAGCGCCTCGGGGTAAGGGGATAGTAATTGTTCCGTTGCTTCAATTAGAATAACACGAGCTTTGAGTTCATCTTGATCATCGTATTCTTGTTTCAGCACGTAATTATAAAGCTCATACATTGCGCCAGCAGTCTCTATGCCAGTCGGACCACCACCGACAACGACCATTGTTAGCAATTCAGATTTATAGGCATCATCATCAGACCACGACGCACGCTCAAACAGTTGAAGAATATGCTCTCGCAGTTTAATCGAAGCCGTAAGTGATTTTATTTCAAAGGCATGTTTTTCCAATGACTGGATACCGAAGAAATTGGTAACACTTCCCGTCGCAACAACCAAGTAATTATAGGTTTCATCCCTAACACCATCTATCGTTTGGATGCTCACCAATTTCTTAACATAGTCGATATGTGTTACCTCACCCATCAGGCAATGTACATTTTCTTTGTCACGGAAAATTGTACGAATAGGATAAGCGATTGAACTTGGGTCAAGTCCTGATGTCGCAACTTGGTAAAGTAGAGGTGTAAATGTATGGTAGTTATTACGATCTACTAGAAGAACCTCAATATTCTGTTCTTTTGCAAGAGATTGCGCAACATTTAAGCCGGCAAAGCCCGCGCCCACAACCACAACTTTGGTTGGTATATTACTCATTTTATTTGTCTCCCAATTCCCTATCTATCAGAAACTAAGAATAGTATATCATTATTTGTGATAAAAATCACAATCAATTGTGAAATTTATCACTTTTTAATATTTAAAACAAAAAAGCCCTCTAAGGGGCTAATTGTGATCTATATTTTTGAATACTTGACGGTCTAAATATCAAGGTTACGCACTTGTTTTGCATGGGTTTGAATAAAGCGACGGCGTGGGGGGACGCTTGCTCCCATCAACATATCAAATACTTTATCAGCATCCGCAGCATCTTCGATTTTTACTTGAAGCAATGTACGTGTTTCTGGATCCATCGTTGTTTCCCAAAGTTGGTCAGGGTTCATTTCACCCAAACCTTTATATCGTTGAATAGCAACCTTATCAGGGCTTTTATACCCTTTTAATGTGCGGTCTAACAACTGTGCATCATTCAAACCTGCTGATGGATAGACATATTCTCGTTTTTTACCATTCTTTATCAAATAAATCGGTGGTTGAGCAATATAAAGATGCCCACCTTGGATAATTTGAGGCATATGGCGGAAAAAGAATGTCAACAAAAGTGTACGAATGTGGCTACCATCGACATCCGCATCCGTCATAATAATCACACGTCCATAACGCAAACGGGTTACGTCCATCTCGTCATGGATACCTGTACCAAGTGCAGAGATAAGTGACTTGATTTCGTTATTATCAAGAATTTTATCAATACGTGCGCGTTCCGTATTTAAGATTTTACCGCGTAATGGCAGAATCGCTTGGAAGTGACGATCCCGACCTTGTTTTGCAGAACCACCAGCAGAGTCACCTTCCACAATATAAATTTCAGCATTTTCGCCACGTTGGGAACAATCTGCTAATTTACCTGGGAGTGTGCTGCTTTCTAGCAAACTAGGACCACTGCGAACCAAATCACGGGCTTTCTTAGCAGCTTCACGGGCGCGTTTGCTTGTCATACATTTATCAATAATCCGCCGCGCTTCACGTGAATTCATTTCCAAAAATTCATTGAAGGCTTCTGTCACTACTTGAGAAACAGCCCCTTGAACTTCAGGATTCAGCAATTTAACCTTTGTTTGGCTTTCAAATTGAGGATCAGGGTGCTTAACACTCACAATCGCTGTAAGTCCCTCTAAGGTATCATTTCCTGAGAAATTACCATCTTTATCCTTGAGGATGCCTGCTTTTCTAGCATAACGATTAATCACACCCGTAATTGCAGAGCGTAAACCCGTGATATGTGTACCACCATCAGGTGTATTGATCGTATTTGTAAAAGCTAGCTCAGTTGTTGTCGAAGCATCTGAATATTGGAAAGAGATTTCAACACCAATCGAATAAGGTTTCCCATTACGATCCTCGAAGTCAACATTACGTTCAGCATGTATAATCTCATGAATCGGGCGACGATTGCGGTTGAGATACCGAACAAATGATTTCAAACCACCATCAAAGTAGAATGTTATTTCTCTAGCAATCGGCTTTACACGTTCATCACGTAAAGTAATTGAGACCTTACGTGTCACAAATGCCATTTCACGAAAACGTGTCACTAATGTATTAAAGCTAAACTCATTCTCGTCCATTACCGTAAAATCAGGGATAAACGAAATGACAGTCCCTGTATCTTCACCATCTTCTAGAGGGCGAACTTGTTCTACAGCTGTTTGTGCATAACCTGCATTATATGTTTGTTGCCATACATGACCGTCACGGTAAATAGTTGCTATTAGTTCTGATGAGAGTGCATTAACCGCAGATACGCCCACCCCATGCAAACCACCGCTAACGGTATAGGCATCATTATCGAATTTACCACCAGCACCTACTTTAGTCATGACAACTTCCAGTGCCGACATACCGCTTGAATGTTGGTCAACCGGAATACCCACACCATTATCCCCAATTGTTACAGCATGATTATCATGTAGAGTAACAAAGATGCGATCACAACGACCTGCTAATGCTTCATCAATAGAGTTATCGACCACTTCATAAATTAAATGGTGTAATGCACGTAAATCTGTCCCCCCGACATACATCCCAGGGCGGCGGCGAATATGTTCACGAGGTTCTAATTCTTGAATGTTCGCTGCTGTATAATTATTCTGTTGTTGAGCAACAACATCTTTATCCTTCGCCATGTTTTCTCCTTAAGACCAAGTTTAGAAATTACACGATACATTTTTATTCAAATTTGAGTATTTAGTGAAGTGTTTTCCTATATACATTTTACGAATAAAAAGCGATGTTTATCTTCATTAATTATACACGACTGTGAGATTAGGCACAATAGGCATGGGGAATAAATGTTCGATATATAGCATATTGACACATCCAAATGCTAACCATAGAATCGAAGCAGTAAGCCTCTGTAGCTCAGCGGATAGAGTACCGGTCTTCTAAACCGAGGGTCGCAGGTTCGAGTCCTGCCAGGGGCGTAAATAAAAACCCACTAAAAAGTGGGCTTTTTGTTTTATGCAGTAATATCAGAAAATAGTTGCTGTATTTCGCCAGACAAATTAGTTTTGTTACTCTTTGCCCAACTTTCGACTTTTCGATAGTGAGCAACAGCTTCAGCCCTACGTCCTAATTCAGCATATAAACGCATCACTTTTTGATGAACCGACTCAGAGGAAAAATCTGCACTAACGACCTGACGATATGTCCGCAAAGCAAGCTCTTTTTTACCATATTCATACCAAATTTGCCCTACGTTGTCTAATGCTTCGACATATCCAGCAAGGAATGATTCACGACGCTCTAAAATCCATTGCTCATCATGCCCTTGCAAGAAAGGTCCACGATATAACTTTACTGCATGTTGCCAAACATCAAGAGGGTTATCAGGATTACCGTGTCTACCAACCATCAATGTTTCAACAAATTCAAACATATCAAAATAGAATGGAATTTGAGGGTGCATACGATAATATGTCCCATCGTGCATCAATGTATCAAGTTCTAGCGCTTTGTGTAGACGACGTTTCGTCACATGGAACACATTCACTGCTTGATCATCATCTAATTCAGGCCAAAATGCCTCACAAATTTCATTACGGGTAACAACAGGACGGTCTAGCGTGAAGAACAATAATAATCTTGGGAGATGCCCTTCCCAGTTATCAACAATATAATCGTCAAGCAATACGTAACCAGGGCCAAGAGAATAAACTTCTAAACTTGCACCATCACGATTGCGATTATGGTAAAAATCTTCTCGCAAAAGATGCTCATCTTTAAGAATCACAGCATGACGTTTTGCAATCATGGAGACCCACGGCATTCTGGGCAATGTACGACTATTCAATACAATTTTGCATCGCATAGGTAATTCATGTGATAAACGTTCGATGAATCTTTGAATATCATCCGCCCCGTCAGAACGATCGTATTCATCAAAAACGAAATAGAATGTTCGATCACTCAGCTCGACAAGTTCTCTAATAAATGTCTGTAAAATAACATCAAAATATTTATAGGGATTGTCGTGTACCGCTTTAGATAAGAGATTTAAATGTCGCCCAAATGTTGGATGTTGATTAGATAAATCATGTGTAATACTTGTCAAGAAATTACGCAAATTTATATCATCTAGACCAAGAGCATAATAAAATGTATCAATATCAGAATCACCAGCAAGGCGCGCTAGCAAGACTGAACGAAATCGTCCTGATGGATGAAGTAAAATTATCTTTGCATTTTCAGAATATTGTAGAAAACTCTGATATGATGGTTGTATACGGTCGTGTAAATTCATAAAATAGGCTACCTTAATAGTCTTGTTGCTTAGCTATGTCCAACAGTGTATCACAAATAATAATAGATGCCTAGAGACCTTGATATAATACAATTCTGCAATGAGGGAAATATGACTAAATTCAACTATAATGAGAAACCACAAAAGCCTTTTGGTGTGTCTTTAGCAATTGTTGTCAGTGTATTATTATTTACCATCATCCCATTATTAGAAATCGCATTTCTAATAAGTGTCGATAATATGATGGTATTTGATAATGTAGGTCGGTCTGGAATCGATGTTATAGGCATGGATTCATTGAGACAACAGATGATACCACAAGCAATATTTGCTATTGTATTTCTAGTCATTGCCATATTAGCTTGGCGTGGTCGTCCAACTATCATGAGATTTGTTTTTACAACAACAATCCTTGGCATGGGCTTATTGACAATTACACAACAAATATTACCTAGATTATCAGCTAATCCAGCGTTAGATTCATCCCGTGAAATTAACCAACCTATCTTATTATTCTATCTAATGATGACCATTCTCATTACACTATACTGTGTATGGTATCTAAATCGTTGGGCATCACGCGCATTTTATCGAGGTTACTATCTACCAGAGGATATTGAAGCAATGAAACAGATGGAGCTACAATTCAATCCGCCAGCAGGTAAAGCAACATCAAGTTGATTAGCTATTTCACTGGGATTCCATTTCCATACGAATCAACTCACGGCGCAGTGTTTTACCAACCGTAGATTTTGGTAACTCATCAACAAAAGCAAATCGGCGTGGAATAGCATATTGAGCAAGATAATTTTCGCAATGTTGAATCAAATCATCTTCAGTCAACTCAGTATTGGGCTGTAAAACAATCCATGCTTTAAGTGCTTCTTGCCCCATTTTCTCGGGGTGTGGAATGGCGGCAACGCCAACTTCAAACACACCAGGATGACTCTTTAAAGCATTTTCAACCTCAGCAGGATATACATTAAATCCACCAATTAATGCCATGTCTTTTTTACGATCAACGAGATAAAAATAGCCATCTTCATCCATCCGTGCAATATCACCCGTGTGCAACCAGATTTTACCCTCACGTTCTCGTAAAGCATTTGCTGTCTCGGTTGGCATTCCATGATAGCCCTTCATGATATTAGGACCTGAGATAATTAATTCACCAATATCACCAACAGGAACAAGCGTTTCGCCATCATCTAAGCTAACAATCCGACAATCAATATCGGGGTATGGCAAGCCAACTGATCCAAACCGTTTTTCCCCAAGAATCGGATTTGAATGTGTTGCAACAGGGGTTTCGCTCATTCCAAAACCTTCTACAATTTGGCATTGGCTCAGGTCTTCATACTGTTTTTGGGTTGCATTCGGTAATGGTGCAGACCCACTTGTACTCAACAGGAAACTACTTAGGCTAACCTCACCAGATTGTACTCTAGGGTGATTATTAACAGCATTATAAAGTGCTGGAACACCCAGAAAGACATTGGTCTTATAGTGATGAATGATATCAACCACCTCATCAATATCTCGCGGATTTGGAATTAGTACAATTTTTCCACCACCAGAAATACCATTGGTCAATAAAGCGACTAATCCATAAGCATGAAACATCGGAATCGCCCCAAGATAAATCATATCTTCACGTTTCATTCCGCCAATCGCCCCACCTTTTAGACCTGTCCACTCCTGCACACCCTCTGTCGTTGCAACTAAGATACGATGGGTTGCTATTGCGCCTTTGGATACCCCTGTCGTCCCACCTGTATACTGGAATAATGCCAAGTCATCAGGTTTAACATCAACTTGTGGTTTTTGCCCTGCATATTGATTCAACACATCGAGAAACCAGACATCCCCTTGCTTCAAAACCTCAAGACGATGCCCCATCTTTTTTTCCATCGCTATGGTAAACAATGTTTTTGCAATTGCAGGAAAATAATCTTTGATATTAGAAACAATGACAGCCTGAACTTTTGTTTCGGGTTGAACCGCTTTGACCAAGTTATAAAATAATGTCAATGTGATAACGAACTTTGAATCACTATCATTCAATTGATATGCCATTTTACCTTTAGGATAAGTTGGATTTGTTGCGGCAACACACCCACCCGCTTTCAGTACAGCAAAATAGGAGATAGCAAACTGCACACAATTTGGCATGACAATGGCAACACGATCTCCCTTGACTAAACCCATTTTTACTAATGCCGACGCGAGTGCATCAGATTTCTCATCAAGTTCAGCATAAGTAACTTGACTATCCAGCCGTCCCAATATTGGAACTTTATTGGTTGTGATGAGTGCAACACGATTTGGTGAAGAATCAGCTGTTTCACGGAGATAATCTGTCATTAGTTTTTCAGGATACGGGTGTAAAGTTTTGGGGACATGAGGGTCATAATGTTGTTGCCAAGGTCGCTCATCATAAGTCACCATCAAATAAATCTCCTTAAATAAAAACCGAGCCTATTATGAACTCGGTTAAAAATACTATTTATTTAATTTTAACGCAGTTTAATATCGATGCTTTAATTTAATCTTCCATTTCTAAGCGGACTAACTCGCGGCGAAGTGTTTTGCCGACAGTTGATTTAGGGAGTTCATCAATGAAGCTAATACGTCGTGGAATCTCGTATTGAGCAAGTGTGCCTTCGCAATGTTTGATAATGTCATCTTGTGTGGCAGATGTATCCGGTTTTAAGACAACCCATGCTTTTAAGGCTTCTTGTCCGACTTTCTCAGGATGAGGGATTGCCGCAACACCCACTTCCAAGACAGAAGGGTGAGATTTGATTGCATTCTCAACAGCGGTTGGATAAACATTATAACCACCAATCAATGCCATATCCTTTTTACGGTCAACAATGTAAAAATAGCCATCTTCATCCATCCGCGCAATATCACCTGTAAACAACCAAGTTTTGCCGTCTTTTTCACGCAGAACATTGTCAGTCTCAGTTGGCATTCCATGATACCCAACCATGATATTAGGACCTGCCATTGCCAACTCACCTATTTCGCCTACAGGTACATCGGTCTCACCATCATCGAGGCTGACAATTCGCATATCCATCTCAGGCAAGGGTAATCCAATCGAGCCGATACGATTCTCTTTATAAATTGGGTTGGTATGTGTTGCTGTTGGGGCTTCACTCATTCCAAAACCTTCACGCAAAGAGCCACCACTTAAGCGTTCAAACTCTTCTTTTGTTGGGATTGGTAATGGTGCAGATCCACTAATGCAATAACGTAAAGAGCTTAAATCAACTTCCCCACTTTTTACTTTTGGATGATTGTTGATTGCATTGTAAAGTGCAGGTACACCTGGGAAGAGTGTTGGGCGGAAAGTTTGAATATTACCAAGAACATCATCAATATCACGAGCATTGGGAACAAGCACAATTCGGCTTCCTCGATACACACTTGTACTCACCACAACAACTAAGCCATAGACATGAAAGAACGGAATCGCACCAAGAAAAATATCCTCTTCGGCAGGAACTTTAAACACATCAATAATACTCTCAAGTTGTAGCATGTTCGCGACAAGAGCTTTATGTTTTGCCATTGCAGCTTTAGAAACCCCTGTTGTTCCACCTGTATATTGAAACAATGCGAGGTCTTCTGAAGTCACTTCGACTGAGGACTCTTGCCCATCATATTTTTTTAATAAATCTTGAAACCAATGATCGCCTGATTGGACATCTTCGAGGTAATGGCCATCTTTCTTTTCTCTAGCCAATGTAAATAAGAATTTTGCCATTCCCGGAAGATATTCTTTGATATTTGCTGTAATAATAGTTTTAACTTTGGTCTTCGGCTGTATTTGTTTAACAAGGTTGTAAAATAAGGTTAAGGTAAGAACAATTTCCGCATCACAGTCATTAATCTGATATGCCATCTTATCAGCAGGATATGTAGGATTGGTTGCAGCGACAACACCACCAGCTTTCAAAATCGCATAAAAGCCAACCACAAATGCAACACAATTCGGCATGACAATAGCAACACGATCACCCTTTTTCAGCCCCATATCAACTAAAGCCGCTGCCATTGCATCAGACGCGCGGTCAAGCTCAGCATAAGTCATCTCTTTGCCCATGCGCCCAACAACTGGCAAAGCTGCAGGCGTAATTATAGCCGTGTGATGGGGTATGCGTTTGGTCGTATCTTTAATAAATTGATGGAGTGGGACATCAGGGAAATTAATAGAACTTGCCATCCCATCATCATAACTTTTTATCCACGGACGCTCTGCATAAGTAATCATATAAATAATCTCCAAATATTTAACCTAATCAAAATTTAATTGAGTATAACATAAGCTATAAATTTATCGCATTGGCGAATGTATAAATCCTTATTTTATTAGGCATCCAGCCATTTTGACCATTCAGCGGGGACGCGTGTAATTTGACCATCAATATTTAGGCAAATTAATTTTATGCTCGCCCGAAAGAAGGTCTCATCATTTTCAGGGTTAATGATTTCACATGCAAAGGTCACTGTTCGGCTTTTATAACTATCAATCCAACATTTTACAGTAACAGGCTGGTCATAAACGGCAGCTTTAATAAACTTCGCGTTCAACTCACCTGCTGCAAGGAAATAACCCGATGCTTCAATAGTTGCATAACTACCACCCTGCTCACGAATAAATTCACTCCGTCCCTCTTCAAACCAAACGAGATAAGAGGCATGATGAACAATACCCATCATATCAGTTTCGGCATACCGCACATGAAATGTTGTCTCACTTACATAACGATCAGTTGGTATCATAAAGCAAACTCTCACATCCAAATTTTATATTCAAATAGCATACTCATTATTAAGTTAATCATACAAGGATTGAAACATAAGAAAAATATGCAACACTATACATAGTTCTAAAAAGAATAAGGATGACTCATGTCAAAAATATTGAAAATTCTATTTTGTATCATCAGTATGTTACTTCTAGTAAGTGTTGTTAGCGCACAAGAAAATATATACGAAGATATTCCAACATCACGCACAGAGGATGGTGGATTTGTATTAGGTAATCCCAATGCAGATGTGAAACTCATCGAATTTGCGGATTTTTTATGTCCACATTGTCAAGATTACAAAGTCAATGTTGACCAATTTATAGAAGAATTCGTTGTAACAGGTCAAGCACAATTCGAATATCGTATGGTGCCAGTTGTTAATGCAAATTTATCCACTTATACAGCAAATCTTGTTGAATGTGCCGATATTCAATCCGAAGGTTTATTCTGGCAAGCTCATGATGTCATGTTCGATATGATGACAAATACGGGATTCACTGAGACAACAATCACCAGCTTTGCAGAACAACTCGGGATAGATGAAGCAGAACTAGCGGAGTGCGGTCAGATTGCAACACAAGCCCAAGTCGATGCACAATATGCTCAGAGTCTAGGGATTACAGGTACACCCACAATTGCAGTTCAATATGGGGATAATGAACCATTGATTCTCGCATTGCCACAACCTCAATTATTTGAAGCGATTGTGAATGCCAATCGTCCGTCAGTAAATGAAGTTGTAATAGTGGAGTCAGGGCGTTATACAGGCATACAAACTTATCGCACAGAAGATGGTGGATTTGTCTTAGGCGACCCAGATGCACCGATTACAATTGTCGCATTTGAAGATTTTATGTGTCCACATTGTCAAGATTATCAGCCAATTATGCACAGCTTTGTGGAGCAACATGTCGCAACTGGACAAGCTAAATTTGAATATCGTTTCTACCCCTTAGTTAATCCTGAGTTTTCAACATTAACAACACAAGTTGCTGAATGTGTTGCATTAGAAGATTTAAGCAGATTCTGGGATGCGCATGATTTACTCTTTGAATTTGCAAATGCTGGCGAGATTGACTCAGAAATTGCATCTGTTGTAGCCATGTTAGTTGGTGTTGATGCTGATGCTGTGAACGACTGTATGGATACAAGCATTCAATCACTTGTTGATATTCAACTTGGTCAAAAGGCAAGAGTCACAGGCACACCCGGCATCCGCGCTCGTAATGGCAATGGTCCAATCGAAATCATCTATGCAGGACAACAAGCTGTTGAACGTGGTGCAATGCCACTTGAGATGTTAACAGCATTAGCTGAAGGTTCTGAAGACTTTACAATTGGTGAATCCGAAATTAGCTTATTAAATGATAACTTCTTGGATGATGATAGCCTTGTGTCCACAGACTATTGTGGTATACCCTGTTGGCAAAATATCACCCCCGGTGAAACATCACTCGATGAAGCACGTGCCATTATCGAAGAGATTGAAGCAGTAACTATTGTTCAAGATACTGACGCTGGAATTGCCTTTACTGTCACCGAATCCGACATCTGTTGTCAAGTTCTCGTTGAGTCAGGTACAACAACAGTAAATGCAATCATTCTGCAACTTGCACCTAATATCACATTAGGGCAAGTTATTGAGATGCACGGTGACCCAACATTTGTATCTGGTGAGCCTTATAGCAGTAGCGAAGCCATTTTTACATTATTCTATGTAGACCTCGGCACAATAATGAATGTTCGTGTCGAAGGCGAAAACGGGCAACTGAGTGATGATAGTCTAGTTATTTCATCAATCTATGTAGAAGAGAGCCTCATGACTAGTGTTGTCACTCAAAACCCACTAGATAACTGGAAAGGCTATCTCACTTATAACGAATACATGGATGGCGAATTCGATAATAACCCTTAGGATTTAATTATCAGGATGATGACGAACATCTAATTTAGCACGTATATCATCAAGTGTAATATCTAGGTCAGTCATTAAGACCAAAACATGATAGAACAGGTCGGCAAGTTCACCGACTTGTTCTTCTTTACCCTGACCTAATGCTGCTACAACAACCTCAACAGCTTCTTCACCCACTTTTTGAGCAATCTTATTGCGCCCTGTATTAAACAAATGATTTGTATAGCTTCCCTCTACAGGATTTACTTTGCGATCTTGAATAATTGCTTCTAATTGGTCTAACATATCGGTCATCAGGTTTCCAATCTATAGTCGTTCAGGTCTATCTGCAAATTCATTTAATGTACGAAAAAAACAACTGACTTCATTGGTATGGCAAGCAGGTCCAGTCGGGTCAACAGTGATTAATAAGGTATCGGCATCACAGTCTAAGCGAATATCAACAATTGTTTGTGTATTACCAGAAGTTTCACCCTTGTGCCAGAATGACTGACGGCTTCGACTCCAGAAAACTGTTTCACCTATATCCAATGTTTCCTGTAATGATTCAGCATTCATGTATGCCATCATCAAAACATCTTTACTCTCTGCATCTTGTATTATCGCAGGGATTAAACCCTGAGCATCCCATTTAATGGTTTCAATAACTTCTGCACTAAGACGCATTGAGGTCTTCCCATCCCGTTAAACGCATGGGTACATTATTTTCATGAAGATACTGTTTTAAGTCGCCCACGCGCAATTCGTTAAAGTGGAATAAACTTGCCGCCAAAACGGCATCAGCTTTGCCCTCAAGCAGAGCTTCACGGAAATGATCTTTCGTGCCAGCTCCACCAGATGCAATTACAGGGATAGAAACAGCCTCAGAGACAGCCTGTGTTAACTCGATATCATAACCTGCTTTAGTGCCATCACGATCCATACTTGTAAGCAAAATTTCACCTGCGCCGCGATCTTCCACTTCTTTTGCCCAAGACACAGCTTCCTTTTCAGTCGGAACACGTCCACCATTAATATGCACAACCCATTTGCCATCAACCATACGTGGGTCAATTGCGACCACAATACATTGACTGCCAAAGCCCCACGCACCATCGGTTATGACTTGGGGGTTCTTGACAGCAGCACTATTTATCGCAACTTTATCAGCTCCAGCAAGTAAGGTATCACGTATGTCATCAATTGTGCGTATACCACCCCCAACACAGAATGGAATAAAGATACTATCCGCAACCTTGCGCACCATATCTAAAATCGTATTTCGCGCATCATGAGATGCCATAATATCGAGAAAAACAAGCTCATCAGCACCTTCGCGGTCATAAATAGAAGCCTGCTCTACGGGGTCGCCAGCGTCGCGCAAATTGACAAAATTAACACCTTTGACAACCCGTCCATCTTTCACATCCAAACATGGAATTATCCGTTTAGCCAACATCCCTTATTCAACCCTCGCCGCTAATAATGCTTCATTTAATGTCAGTTTATCTTGATATAATGCCATACCAATTATTGCGCCAGATACAACACCGCTTTTAGCCAATTGTTCTATCTCGGACATATGGCTAACCCCACCCGATGCAATCACACTTAATCCTGTATTACGCCCTAATGCTATTGTGTCATGAATATTCACGCCAATCATACTGCCATCACGCTTCACGTCAGTGTATAAAGCATGTTTAACACCCCTTTTGGCGAACAAACGGCCAAATTCAATCGGAGTGTGTTCTGATAGTTCAGTCCAACCATGTGTTGCAACTTTGCCATCTTTTGCATCAAGTGCAAGACAAACAGCATCCGCACCAAATTGTTCCACTGCCATTTCTACCGCATCTGGGTCTTGGACAGCGAGTGTTCCAATAACGACACGGCTCACCCCCATATCAATCGCATTTCGTAAAGCACTTATGTCTCGCAATCCACCACCAAATTGCACCTTTACATCAAGTTTAGCAACGGCTTCAAGAATTTTACTATTATCATTAGCTGTATCAAATGCGCCATCAAGGTTCACCATATGAATCCATTCAGCACCTTCATCAACCCATTTTTGAGCTATCGAAACAGGATCATCACTAAAGATAGTTTGATGGTCAGGATCACCTTCTTTTAAACGGACAACTTTACCGCCTCGCAAGTCAATCGCTGGATAAATTATCATCATATACTCCTATAAATTCAGGAAATTAGTTAAAATTTGCAAGCCCATCGTCTGACTTTTCTCAGGGTGAAATTGTACACCATAAATATTATCGCGTTGCACAATCGCTGTAAATTCGACACCATAATCAACAGAAGCAACAATATCATCGGGGTTATCAGGCGCACAATAATAGCTATGAACAAAATAGGCATAATTCTGCTCACTTAAATCAGACAATAGTACCGATTCCTTTTTTACATTGAGATGATTCCACCCCATATGAGGGACTTTACGGTCTGTGAATTTGGGAAAGCGTACAACTCGTCCTTCAAGTATACCAAGTCCTTCATGCTCACCCATCTCTTCGCCGATTTCAAATAACATCTGCATACCAACACAGATCCCGAGATAAGGTATCCCCTTAGCGATGGCATCACGCACAGGGTCAACCAAATTCTGTTTGTGCATCTGTTGCATACCAGCCCCAAATGCGCCCACTCCCGGCAAAATAATTTTATCCGCACCCTCAAGTTCTTCAGGCTTTTGAACCAACTGCATGTTCTCAGCACCAAGATGATTGAGTGCATGCAACACACTTCTCAGGTTACCTGCACCATAGTCAATTACAGCTAGCATAGCCACTCCTTTGCTATAAATAAAAAAACCCCACAATGTGTGGGGCTTTGAAAATCTCAATACTAAAAAACGTGAAGAGCTAATTGCCAACCAACACTTGTTCTAGGGTTATGAAGATGTGATGGTGATGAAATTTCACGTTTGATGTCCTTTTAATAAATACATAACGAAGTATAGCAATATATATCATAAATTGTCAACGTGGTGATTTTGGCTAACTTTAAGATAATTGTCGATGTTAGATGCACCTGATATAATCGCACCACAAGGTAAGTCAGGGCTGTCAAACAACACAGCTGGAGGAATATAAATGGACGTTAATCAAATTGCGAAGATGATTGAATGGCTAGACGAAGAACGCCGTCGTGATAAAGCCACAATCGCAACATTAGAAGAACGCCTTGCCCAACAGCAAGATGTCATCGACCAGATGCAACGTCGTATGAATAGTGTTGAATCTGACCAAACAGTGATGAAACAAGATTCTATCCCTATCCAACGGGAACGTGACATCATGGAGCAAGTGCGTGTGGAAATGCGCCAATTAGTAGAAAGCACAGAATCCCGTCGGTTGACTGCTGAACGTGAAGCAGAACGGCGTATTGAGCTACAACGTGAAAGTATTCAACGGTCTGTACGAGATATTAGCGAAAAACAAGACAAATTAGAAAAACAAGTCACCGCAATCAGTGGGCTACAAACCGAAGGTGACCGTATGACGAGTGCAATGCGGGTTCTTGAACAACGCGTTGACGATATGCTCAAAAAATTAGAAGAACCTGAGCGTCGGCTTGCATTTTTGGAGGAACAACGTCGTACAGATGCCCGACGCTTATCAGAAATTGAAACAGAGTTACCTGAACAACGCAAACAAATGGATGCAATGCGTCCCAAAACAACGCTGATCGAAGACCTTGCTATCCGCAATGAGCGCAGAATACAAGAATTCGGAAATGGTGAACGCGAACGACGCGAACAAATTCAGCAATTTATCGACCAACAGCAACTAGTTATGCAACAGCGCGACCAACAAGTCGATGATTTAATGAAACGCTTCACACAACATGACGATGAGATGCAGAAGAATATTGAACGATTTGAAGCCTGGGCGCAAACCTACCGTGAAATGAAACGTATCATTGATGATTTTAATCGTATCGGAGACCGCTTAGAAAGACGTATTAACGAAGTTGCGGAAATGCAACGACTCAGTGAAGAACGCTTCCGCCAAGAATGGAATGACTGGCGTGACGACGACCAAAAACGTTGGAAACAACTGACCTTATCGAACGATGAAGTGTGGCGTAATCATGATAAAGAATTTGAAGATTTCATTGCCCGCCTTGATGAGGTCGAAAACTTGATCCCCCCCGTTCGAGAGAGTATTGAGCGTTTATGGCGATTAGAACGTGCCAGAGCTGACTTATACAGAGAGCGTTATCAATCTCTATTGCATGAATTCGATGTAACAGGCACACCAACTGAAGCCATCGCAGAGCCAACATCACTTCCAAATCCAAACGGAACGATAGACGGTAATGGATTCAGCGGATCATAAGAATGCGTGTAATCGGAACATCGGGGCATGTCGATCATGGTAAGTCAACACTGGTACAAGCCCTAACAGGGATTAACCCAGACCGTCTTGCAGAAGAACAAGCTCGTAAAATGACCATAGACTTAGGTTTTGCATGGGCAACATTACCCAATGGTGAAACATTAGGCATTGTAGATGTTCCGGGGCATCGTGATTTTATCGAAAATATGCTTGCAGGTGTTGCGGGAATTGATGCAGCATTATTAATTATTGCTGCTGATGAAGGGGTTATGCCTCAAACTCGTGAACACCTTGCGATTCTTAATCTACTTGGGGTTGAGGATGTCATAGTAGCCTTAACAAAAATAGATCTCATCGACGACCCAGACTGGGTTGAGCTAGTGGCATTAGACATAGAAGAGTTATTATCAACTACCCCCCTACAAAACACACCTATCATACCCATTTCTGCAATCACTGGTGATGGATTAGATGAACTCATTGCAGTAATTCAAGAGACCTTGCAAGAACTCCCTACCCGAGTAAATCTCCAACATCCACGCCTTCCCATAGATCGCATCTTCACAGTCAGCGGTTTTGGAACAGTTGTCACAGGAACGCTCGCTGGTGGCACACTGCAAATTGGCGACAACATTGAGTTACAACCTAGCGGCAAAGTCGGTCGCATTCGTGGGCTACAGAGTTACAAACAAGACGTTGATATAGCAATACCGGGGAGTCGTGTAGCTGTTAATATTGTTGGTGTGAATAAAGATCAAATCCGACGGGGTGATGTCCTTACCTATACAGGTCAAATACATCCCACACGGCTTGTTGATGTTTATTTTCAGCATCTAGCAGATATTGACCGACCCCTCAAACACAATACAGAGGTTAAATTTTTCTCTGGTGCATCAGAATCAATTGCACATGTGCGCTTGATTGACGATGACCAAATTTTGCCAAATCAAAGTGGTTGGTTACAAATCCGTCTACGAGATGAACTTCCCTTATCGCGTGGAGAAAGATTTATTTTAAGGTATCCATCTCCAGCCCAAACCATGGGTGGTGGTATTATTGTTAATCCCCACCCCGGGAGACGTTGGAAGCGATTCCAAGCCAATGTGATACAAGATTTAGCAACACGGCTCGAAGGTACTCCAGCAGAACGTCTTGCACAGGCAGCAAAAGATAACAAACCTATTAAATCACAGGCACTACAACAAGAGACGGACTACAACCAAGATGAATTTGAAGATGCTTTAAAACAAGCTATTCAGGAAGGGATTATCACACATGTTGCCGATAACCTATATTGGTCAACAGAATCCTACCAGCAAGCAATAAATAACCTTATTACAGAGGTATCCATTTATCATAATCAGAATCCTCTACGGCTCGGTATCTTACGTGCAGAGCTTCAAAGTAAACTGGGTATGAAGTTAAGCTTGATTGACCTATTGATTGAGCAAAGTCAAGAACTTAGAGTACAGAATAATTTTGTATTATTTAAAGATCACGAAATCCAATTTACTGACAAGCAAGCAACAAATATACAACTTGTTATTGTGGAATTAGATAAGACTTATACCCCACCCTCTATCGACCTTATCAATCAAATGGCTGGTGAAGATGTCATACGTGCACTTATTGATTTAGGCGAAATCATCAATATTAGTGACACCATTGTATTTTCAAAGCAAGCCTATCACACAATCATTGATATTGTACTCAAACAAATCGATGAATATGACGACATTGACGCAAAAACATTACGGGACTTATTAGAGACATCGCGCAAATATGCGATTGCTATTCTAGAGCATCTGGATTCAATTGGCATAACAATGCGTGTTGGTGATAACCGTCAACGTGGACGCAATGCTCATTAAGTTTATATATCCAAAATTTGTTGAATGGAGTCATCAATCGGATAAGGCGTTGCATCAGGTACAATTAATAAATCATAGGGTTCTACTGTATGCTCTTTTTGCTTAAATAGAGCGTCATCAATATCGTTATATGTGGTGATTTGATTTTGAATTACATATTGCATCCAAGTTCGGCTATGGATACCTATCATCAAAACTTCACGATTTGCGACACTTCCATCAGGAGTATAATCCGCGTCCCAGCGATACTGAATCATAGCTGAGGCTCGTTTTTTCTCCCATTCATCCTCAGCATCAAATACACTATTCGGGAAATATGCTGGACATGCTTTGAGCAACATATCATCAAATGCAAACCTCTGGATTGTCATACATTCAATCGTTTCGTAATCGGCTGACTCTAGCCAATCTGAATGGTGCATCATCCAAGAAAAACTTGGTGTAATCCAAATTGGGCGAGAAACAGTTTTATCATCATAATATTCGCCAATACGTGGGATATATACCAAAACCTCATTTTCATCATACCAAGCAAACAATTGTCGCCCACTTATAGATGCCATTTCATTGACGTTATATTGTTTTGTTCTAAGTTTCATAAGGTCTTTTCTTATTGATAGATAATCAATAGTATATTTGCATATAAGCTAATTATATACGATTATGATAATCTCAATGTCACTTTATCACCAACTTGTATATCAAGTCGTTCTGCCGCATTGTCTTGATTTGCACCGATTTCCAGAAAACCATTACTATCAATCTGTGCCATAATATCTCCACGCTGTACTTCATGATAAGCATGGGAAATACGGTGCATAACATTACTATGTATCGTAATTTCACATTTTTCTGCATTAATTTCTACAGTTGGCAAGTCCCGATTCCACACCCCATCTAATCGCAAAGATTCATCATCGACCCAATCTAATGTCCCAATGCTTGTGATAATATTACCAAAATTATCAATGTGCATCACTTCACCGACTAGTCGTTGATTGCTATACGATAATTGTGGTGCTGGAAAAGTGAATATCTTATTAAGCTTTTCACCAAAGTTAGAAAAAGGTGCTTTGCCACTAGCCCAATAAGCAACCGCAGGCGAAAAAATATCGCGCCCATGAAAAGTATAACTCACATCAGATAATTGATAATCTGTGTTTTCTAACGCAACAGCTTCATAATCCATACCTATTTTCATTAAGGTATAACTCAAAACACCGTTATCAGGCGCAATAAACTGATAATCATCTGTTTGGACAGCAATCGGAACGCGTGTACTCCCAACCCCAGGGTCAACAACCACACAAAATTTCGTCCCTTTAGGAAAATAATGATAGCTATTCATGAGTGCAAAAGCACCTTCGCGAACATTCTGAGGGCGTATATCATGTGTAATATCAACAATTTGAGCCGATGGGAAAATATCCAATATAACCCCTTTCATCACACCGACATAAATATCCCTAACACCAAAATCTGTTAGTAATGCCACAATATTAGACATTTAAATCTCTCCTCGGTTTATATAAAT
Organism: uncultured Anaerolineaceae bacterium; assembly: GCA_964352825.1. Lineage (GTDB taxonomy): Bacteria > Chloroflexota > Anaerolineae > Aggregatilineales > Phototrophicaceae > UBA6055. The sequence continues at coordinate 2,153 of CAYGTY010000014.1, read as the reverse complement.
AGACAATACATCAAAATTAAAATCTTTACATGTTCATAGTATGGGATGCACAAATACTAAGCTCAAGTTACAATAGACACATAACGAAGGATGATAATCATGCAATTTAATCGCACACAATTAGAACAACATGAAATAGATACCTTAGCACCCTATGCGCTCACAAGTCAGAATTCTCGTGGACGACTACACCATGAAATAGAACCCCGTTATCGTACCGCATTTCAGCGTGACCGTGACCGTATTGTTCACTCAGCCGCGTTTCGTCTATTAGAATACAAAACACAGGTATTTGTAAATGATGCAGGCGATTATTTTCGTACCCGCCTGACCCATACCTTAGAAGTCGCTCAAATTGGTCGAACACTCGCGCGTGCTTTAGGAGCGAATGAAGACTTAGTAGAGACTATCTGCCTCGCCCATGATTTAGGGCATCCTCCCTTTGGACACGCTGGTGAAGATATTCTTAATCAGCTCATGATTGAGTATGGTGGGTTTAATCATAATCATCAGAGCTATCGTGTTGTCACTGAATTAGAAAATCGCTATCCAAAATGGCAAGGTCTAAACTTAACCTACGAAACATTAGAGGGCATTGCAAAGCACGAGACAGAATATGATATTAGCGAATTGGCAGGTATTAGCAAAGAAACAGGTGCAAGCCTTGAAGCACAAATTGCTAATATTGCTGATGAACTTGCCTATAATGCTCATGACTTGGATGATGGTCTACAAGCTGGGCTTATCACTGTAGAACAATTACAAAGTCTTGAAATCTGGCAAATTGTGGTTGATCGTATTCAGTGGCAAGACACAATTTTAGATGAAATCACGCGTCATCATATTGTCCGTGAATTAGTGGGGCTACAGGTTGATGATGTTCTGACACAATCTGTTAAGAATCTTCAAGAATTAACACCTGAAACACCACAAGACATTCAAAATCATACAAAGCCTCTTGTCGCCCATAGCAACAAACAACAAGAGATGAATCGCCAACTCAAAGATTTTCTCTATCAAAATATGTATCGGCATTTTAGAATTGTACGAATGCAGGAACGCGCAGAGCATTTTGTCAGTGCTTTATTTTCGAGTTATGTCAAACAACCCATGCAACTTCCTGACCATTATCGAGCAAAATTAGATAAAGAAGCAACGCACCGTGTCATCGCTGATTATATTGCGAGTTTGACCGATAGAAGTGCACTCCGCGAATATCGCACATTTTTTGACCCTGTAACCCGACCTTAATGCGAGGAAACTTATGGCAGGAGAAACCTTACTCAACAATCGTTACGAACTCATCGCCCAACAAGGGTCTGGTGGGATGTCAGTCATTTATAAAGCTGTTGACCGTTCACTTGGGCGGACAGTCGCTATAAAAATCCTACGCCCTAGCCTAACACAAGACCCAGCATTTCTCGATAAGTTCCAACAAGAGGCGCGCAGTGTTGCAATGATGTCTCATCCGAATATCGTGACTGTTCATGATGTCGGTAGTGATGGACCTACACACTATATTGTCATGGAGATGATTGAGGGGCAAGACCTCAAGAAACTTATTAAAACACACGGCGCACTGCCCTACCCTAAAGCACTAGATTATGCGATTCAGATTTGTGGTGGATTGGGATTTGCTCACCGCTCACATTTAGTCCATGCCGATGTTAAACCACAGAATATCTTGATAAATCAAGATGACATCATCAAAGTGACAGATTTTGGTATCGCGCAAGCCTACACTGATACGATGCCACAAACTCGCGCAGATGTTGTTTGGGGGAGTCCACACTACTTTGCACCAGAGCAAGCACGTGGTGAAAAACCATCCCCTGCATCTGATGTTTACTCAATTGGTATTGTCATGTTTGAGATGTTTACAGGGCGCTTGCCATTTGTCGGAACATCACAACGTGAACTAGCAATGGCACATATTCAGGCTGATATTCCAAGAGCAAAAGAAGTTAACCCATCTGTACCTGACGAAATATCGAATATCATTGCAAAGGTTATGAGCAAACGCCCCAATGACCGTTATAGCCATGCAGACCAATTAGGACATATTCTCAAAGGTTTACAAGATAGAACACGGAATGCGAATGCAAACACCGTTGCACGCCCTGCTGCCCCCCCCACCATCCAAAGTCAAAAAC
>CAYGTY010000013.1:0-63276 GCA_964352825.1 uncultured Anaerolineaceae bacterium | reverse complement strand
GGTGTAATACTGAATTGCCGTAATATCCCACCTGTGCTGACAGAGGTTTCTGCAAGAACAGCGAGTGCATGGTCAGTATCAATCTTCTGTTCATTCATCGTACTCGCAACAGTCAAACCATCATCGAGCAACACAATGGATTGACGACTTAAAGGAACTTTTTTATTCCCTACAGCCACAAAATCAAGACTGCCATCAGGGTCTCGTCGCGATTGTATTGACAAGCGTATCTGACGTTCTAAACGTTCAAGGTCAATACCGCGTGTACTCTCGAACATCTTTAACATACGATACGCCGCAGTATTTTCGCGGTTTAATAGAGCGAGTAGTATCATTTCTGGCATAATCGAAGACTTCCGATATTCTTTCAACATCGGCACGGCATCGTTTATAACAGCATCTAAATCTTTCGTAATCAAATCGGGGTTAAGTGTAGACATTGATTCTTTGCGTCCTGTGAATTTCCACGTTTATCAAGTTAACCTAGGGGCGCGTCCGTAAACACAATTTTTATTATAACTTAAGTTGTGTTTTAACGCCTAGTCAATAAAAGTAATTGGTAGAGTTCCTTGTGGTAACTGCTTACCTAATAATACATCACAAATGATTTGAGTTGCACGTAACATCGGACTATATCCGAATATATACCCTTCAACATCAGGGAAGATTAACATATCGGATGTATCCCAAAGTGCTACAACAATTGTTTTTTCTGATGGCAAAGCATTGACAAGTGCTTGTTGTTGCGGACTATCAATCGCATTTTGTGTAAACACAACCACTGCATCTGCATTAATAGCCGCCGATACTGCCCAGCTAATCTCTTCATCTGATGGTGAAGCAGATACACCTGTATAGCGCGCCGCACCACTAAATCCTGAGCATTCTTCTGCAATGCGTGGTCGTGTCGCTGGATAGATTATCGCAACTTGTCCCGCTAATGGGAATTCATCGTCAACATCGACGACCGTTACACCTTGCCGAAATAGCTCTGTCACCAGATTATCATGTGCTTCTAAGTTTAAGCGTTCATCTACTGTAAATGGGTCTAATGCTTCCCATTCCAATAATTGGTGTTTTTCTTTAGCCATCAATATACGCTCAACCGAGGCATCAATTCGACTTTCATCAATTTGCCCATCATTTACCGCCAAAACAACATCTTGTATCGCTGTTTCAATTGTTTGTGTGCCAACATGTGCGCCAATAGCAATCAAATCATTCCCAGCTAGTATTGCTTGAATCGCTGAGCCACCTGCTGTATACACCGTATCAATCGCATCCATATCAAGCGCATCGGTCATGATAATCCCTTCATAACCCATTTCTTGACGTAAAAGTCTGGTCACAATATTAGCAGATAGCGAGGCAGGAATCTCAGATTTATCAAAGGCAGTAAACCAGATATGCGAGACCATTGCAACATCCACGCCAACATCAATAGCAGATTGGAAAGGCGCAAGTTCAACAACATCTAAACGTTCGCGAGAATGTTCAACAATAGGTAGTTCGACATGAGAATCAACTGTGGTATCACCGTGTCCAGGGAAATGTTTTACAGTTGCCACGACCCCATTGTCTTGCAATCCATGTATGAATTGCATAAGAATTGGGCGAACAAGCTCAACCTGTGACCCAAAAGAACGCCGTCCAATGATTGGATTATTGATATTTGTATTCAAATCAGCAACAGGTGCGAGGTTCATATTCACACCAACAGCGCGCATCTCGGTTGCCATCGCCTCTCCCACTTGATACGCAAGTTCAGGGTTTTGGGTTGCAGTCCACAACATCGGTAATGGAAAGCGTGTAAAGCCCTCTTGCAAATGTTGAATACGCCCGCCCTCTTGGTCAACAGCCACCAATAAGGGGATTCCACCATTAGATATAATTGTTTGCTGATAATCATTGGTCAAGCGTGTGACTTGTTCAGGAGATGCGATATTTTTACCAAATAAAACAACTGCCCCCGGTTGTATATCTCGTAAAAATGTCCGCTCAACATCGTTCAACTCTGTACCATAAAAACTAACCATAAACATCTGAGCCACCTTTTGCTCTAATGTCATCTGGTCAATCTGCGTTACGATGGCAGAGTCTTCAGCTTTTATCATTGATAAACAAAAAACAGCAATTATGATACATCCGATTAAACGACGCATCTTATAGTGTTCTCTTATCTGCAAGATATGATTCCCATGATTGATTAAACTGGATTCGCCACGTATCAGGAGCAGTACCTTCTTCCATCTCTAATCGAATATGGTCACCCAAGTCATTAACCCAACGCAACAATTCAAATAAACCTATTAGTGTCAAAGGTTTCCACATACCCAACATATAATGAATTGTCAGGCTGGATGAAGACGGCGCAAAAAACCCAATCTGGGGCAATGTCAAACCATCTATATGTGTTTCTATCCACAACATGCCATCAACATGATCGGATAATAAAGTATCAATCACGCCTTCTACTGTTTCTGGATATAATTCTTTGCCCGTGACAATATCATTTAATGACGGACCTATATCTCTCACATTTTCACATAAATGTTGCAAAATGTATTTCTGTGTATGCTGGTCTAATCCATTAATTTGAATTCCGGGATATAAATTATCCGTCCACACCTCAAACATACCTTGCAACTCAGCCCAAATATCTGTTACCAAACCTAAAATCCATTCTGTTCTGCAAATAGGAAATACAAAAAGTTAAATTGCTCATCACCCTGCAATAAACGTGGACGTGCCATCTCCTCTATAATACCGGGGAATAACTCCACCGTGAGCAGACGCCCATCATATACATAGAGTGTATCCATAAAAAAGCGCATATTCCCCCAAAAGGTTTGGTCAAAAAACAAATTCCCCAACCCATAATGAATAAACGCTGTTTCACCCCGTCTTGTCTGATAATATTCAAAAATCATCGGTTTATGCTCGGCAGTCCCGATGACAACATCAGCACCCCAATCAGCAATGGTCTGATAATCAATCCGCTGTTGATTTGTCGGAATATAATCTTCAAATTCTTGATATTGCAAGGTGACAATTACAATATCAACATCTGCCGAAAGAATTGGCAAGGCATCTCGTAACCAATTGGCATCACAATCCACACCACCAGAACGAATCCCTCCAAGCAAATTCGGATCTTCGTTTGCTAGTGCATAATAAGGTCCGATATGATTACAAGCAATCCATCCGACTCTTGACCCATTATAATCTAAAATCAGAGGTTCGCGCCCTCCAGTAATTGTCGCTCCACCCCCCACAATATCAATGTCAAGCGACTCAAAATAGGTCAGGGTTGTGTCTAATGCCTCATAACCAAAATCATTAATGTGATTCCCTGTTAAATCAACAATATCCACATCGAGTAATTCATGAATGCGAGCATGGTCAGCTTTCATACACATGCTATTTGTTCCACCCAATATTTCACTTGTATATTGTGGGCAAGTGGGCGCAATCGATGCTTCATTGGTTACATGAAAGAAATCCGATGCCATAACATAATCTTGTATTCCGCTGACTGCCTCATCAACGCCGATTGTATCTAATGCGGTAAGCGTCTGCCGAGCTAGTGCGGTTGTCCCAGATAAGGTGATACGGGTTAGGCGGTCAGGATAATAATTCGGTGTATCGTTCTGCCAGACCAAAGGATAGGTTTCTAATTGATCAACCACAGGTATATCATCAATCCATAATGGACGGTAACGTATTGTCAATTTATCAAATGGCATCAAGGTAAAGCGGTTCTTATCTTGCCATAATTGAAATTCGATTCCTTCATCACCCAGTACTTTTGTATTAGGGTGAAAAGCAAAACCTTTTGCCGTCAGTTCCGCCAAGGTCGATTCTGATAAAACCAGACGTTCACTTAATTCGCCATTTAATATGCCAAGTAAAGTCTCATTGCTGATTGACGTTTGCAAGGTTGGGAATCCACCTGCTGGAATCCAAAGCTCATAGCCTATTTGCGGAGTATCTGTATCGACTATATCAACTTTATCTATAAATGCAGATGCGTAAAATGCAACATAATCCTCGACAAACTGTGACCACGATTGCTCATTATGCTCACCATTTGGATACAAAACATAGTCATGAGGAACGCGCACTTCATCGAGATTAACGTGCATACGGTCGATGCCATCCGCCGCATAATCATTTGTTCCTCTATCCAACCATAGCTTCAAATGGGTATCTTCTGTTAAGCCTAATGCAAGGTCAAGTGGGTTATATTCAGGCGGTGCGTGGTAAACATCAAAGAATGGACTATGCCCACCAATTGCCACAAATTGTTCGGGGAAACGCAAACCAAGATGATATGCCCAGAAACCACCGCGTGATATACCGCCAATCGCTTGCCGTCCATCTGTGCGATATCGTGTATTCATCTGTTCCAGAAAATCAATCAAAATACTGTCATAAGTAACTTCATCAAAGCGATTCTCATTTGCAATGTTTTCGCCAAACAGCATCACCAAAATCATAGGCGGTGCTTCACCTGATTGGATTGCAGAATCAAGCGCATCAGTAAATCCTAAGCGTACCCATTGGTCATCGGCAGCATTCGAGCCATGTAGGAGTGTTAATAGAGGATAGGTCTCTGTACGCGTATCATAACAGGGTGGTAAATACACGGTATAGTAACGATCACGAAAGGAAATTTGACTATAATAAGTCTCGCGTTGGACTGTACCAGCCGTCTCACATTCGATAGGTTGTGCCTCTAAATCAATGACTGTGAATAGCATCAACACTAAAATACATGCTAATAAAGGGCGCACAGATGCCTCAATCCATAAACTAAAAAAGGGTCACATATTATGACCCCATCATATCAAATGATTTTGAAATTTAAGAGATAATGAATTAAGTAGGTTCTGCGACTTCGCTCAAGCGATAACCGATACCCCGTACATTCACAATCAAATCCGTACTCTCACCACCCTCACCTGAGACCTTTAACTTACGGCGTAGGTTACTAACATGGGGGCGGATAACCTCGCGGGCTTCCGATTCATCCACAGCATAACCCCGTACCTCACGCACCAACTCATGGCAAGGAACAACGCGTCCACGATGTGCCGCTAAATATAGCAATAAATCAAATTCAGTCGGAGTTAAGTCAATCGGTTTATCAGCAACCGAGATTTGATATCGCCCAGGGAATACGGTCAATGGACCTAATTGCATGGTATTGCTTACAGGTTCTGGGATACGCTCACTATAATGGGGCATGTTTCGTTCAAATGTTGTGTCGTAAGACATCCGCACAGATTCAACATCCTCACGAACAAGCTCAAAAACATCACTCTTAATTGTTTCTAGTAGGCGACGACGACGCTTCAAATTCCGCGCACGTTCAACACCACGTCCCACACTAGACCGAATATCTTGGCTAGAACTGGGTTTAATCAGATAATCGTGAGCCCCAAGGCGTAATGCTTCAACAGCAGTGCCCAAACTTGCATAGCCTGTCATCAAAATAACAATAGCATCTGGGGATGACTCTTTAATACGGCGCAGTAATTCAATACCATCAATACCCTGCATCCGAATATCAGTTAATACAACATCAAATTCTTGACCATCAACTTGGTCTAGAGCTTCCTCACCGCTGGCAGCTTCTTCAACAACATAACCAACGCGTTGTAAAGTTTTACTTACGGAGTAACGATTTGCACCTTCATCATCTACAACCAAGACGTGGGCAGTTTGATTTCCTGTCATTATGTAATACCCATCCGCTATCTATAAACTCTTTTTATTTTTACCTAAATTGTTCCTCAATAATAACTTACCTTTTCTATTTTCGCAAGACTTACAAAGTAGTTTGCAAACAATTATATATCTTAATGACAACAAAATTACGTTTTAAGTTAACCAAGGATTAAGTATATCTTACGATAACCCTTAAGGTTGTATTGAGATAAATCAGCTAAATGCCATGTGTCGCCCACAAGTATTGCAATAATCACACCATTCATTGTAATTAATGGAATCTGATTACGGATTTGTTGGGGAATCTTACGATCAATCATCCAATCCTTAATTTTCCGTGAGTGTCCCTTCATTCCTAAAGGGCAAAAACGATCCCCTGCTTGTCGTGTCCGCAATCTTAAATCAACGTTATCAGGCAAAATCAAAATCTTATCTGGATGTATATCGTCAGGCTCGGTAGTCGATACAGCAATTGCAATATCATATAATAATAGAAATGATGGAATCGAAATTTTCTGATTTGTGTTTTGGGGTATTAATCGATAATCACTGAAATCTATAGGAAGGTGTTTATCTTCAATATACAAATAATGATAGCCCATCCTTGCTCGAACACCCTGCCCCAAATCTAACCTTGACCCAACCTTAGCATTTTTTAACCATTCGATTACGCTTGTTCCTAAATGTGTACTCAAGCTCAATCCAGCATCATTGAGTTGTTCAAAAGCAGTGCGGATAAAGCGGTGTTGTAGGGCGAGGGGCAAGTCTAAAAGAGTCAGGCACCAAATTCGCCAGCGTTTGTCTTCTTGGTTAACCGACGGCATCACAATTTCATCAAAAAGTTGTGTTAAGTAGTCATCATCAATCGTAGCATTGGATGATAAGCGCAATAAGGCATCACCAACATTTGCGTTAATCTTTTCTAAACGAGGCATAATCTCATGGCGAATATAGTTCCTCTGATAATTTACATCCTCGTTTGTTTCATCATGGCGCGGTTCAAGTTGGTTATCAATACAATATTGCTCTAATGCAACCCGTCTGATATTGATTAAGGGGCGGATGAGAGTTAGCTGGGGGTGTCTTGGCATCGGAGATACTATTTGCATCCCGCGTAAACCATTTAAGCCACTTCCCCTGATAATGTGCATCAAAATCGTTTCTGCTTGGTCATCAGCATGATGAGCGACTGCAACCCATTGAGTCCCATGCTCTTGTGCAACCTTCGCCAAAAAATCATAACGAGCATAACGGGCTGTTTCTTCAATCCCTCGCCCAGTATCTTCTGCCAACTGAGGAACATTAACATGTCCCAGTGTATAAGGAAGCGACCATTGTTCAGAAAGCTGTTGCACAAATGACACATCCGCCTGAGCAGATAAACCTCTTATCCCATGATTTAAGGTAGCAACATGGATAGTCATATCAAATTCCTGACTGAGTTGAAAGAGCATATGCAAGAGTGAGATAGAATCTGTGCCACCAGATACGCCAACAATCAAGGTTTGATTTGTAGATAATAGCTTGTAATGTTGCAAGGTTCGCAGTACAGTTTGCAATGTTGTGGGTGTCATATGGTCTCATCACAATTAAACTAAATACTTTTAAGTCAATAAATCGATAATAATTATTATTATCGTCACTATCAAACTAGACCATATCATGAAAAAGTAATCAACAGATAATAAGTCGCGAGGATTATAGTTGATACACAATCTAAGTTGGTGTCCAAGACTATCAATATGTGTTATAATTCGGCGCGTTCTCATTCCGTTTAGGAGTCACAAGTGTTAAGTCCCTTAGATTATCTTTTCGGGTTATTTTCACTCGACATCGGTATTGATTTAGGTACAGCCTATACACTCGTTTATGTACGAGGTAAAGGGATTGTTATCAATGAACCCTCATTTGTTGCCATTGATCGCAAAACACGTCAACCGATAGAAGTCGGTGCGCGTGCGAAAGAAATGTGGAGCAAAAACCCCAAAGATATCCTAATTGTACGTCCCTTACGAGACGGTGTGATTAGTGAATACGAAATTACAGCCAGAATGCTTGAATACCTAATTGGTAAAGCACACGAGCAAACATGGGTACCTGTTCCTCGTCCACGTGTTGTTGTGGGTATTCCAAGTGGTGTAACAGAAGTGGAAAAACGAGCCGTTATTGAAGCGACCCTCGATGCGGGTGCGCGCGAAGCTCACTTGATTGAAGAGCCTGTAGCCGCCGCGATTGGTGCAAATCTCCCTGTATTAGAAACACGCGGGAGTATGATTGTCGATATCGGAGGGGGTACAACAGAAGTTGCGCTATTTTCCCTCGGTGGTATCGTGATTAGTCGTTCCATTCGTGTCGCAGGTGATGAGATGGATGAGGACATCGTGCAATATATGCGGAACAAGCATAATCTCCTGATTGGCGAACCGACAGCAGAAAAAGTAAAAATGCGTATTGGTTCAGCCTATCCACTGCCTCAAGAACAAACAATGCTCGTCAAAGGACGTAATCTAACAACAGGATTACCTGACTCGGTTGAAGTGAGTTCCATAGAAATACGAGAAGCCATTAGTGGGTCAATTAACATTATCATTGATACGGTGAAAGATGCCTTAGATGATACCCCACCCGAGTTAGTAGCCGACCTTATGGAAAGCGGTATCACAATTGCAGGCGGTGGTGGACAGATACGGGGACTAGATGAACGTATCAAGGAAGAAGTCAATATTCGCTCTTGGGTTGCAGACGATCCGATGACTTGTGTCGCCCGTGGTGCTGGACGCGTGTTAGAAGATTATAACAACTTGCGTCGTCTCTTAACCGGTCCTGAACGTGGTAGTACCCGTCACTAGCCCTGAGTCACACTCTCAGGGACTCACAGTTTTGTGATACGATACCATCAAGTTACATAATAATGAGGATTATATTGTGAGACAGGGTGGACGTGGCAATCGATTTGTCTTTTTAGCTATTATGCTAAGCCTTTGTGGTGGGTTAATGCTTTTCAGTGTTATTGGCATTCTAACTCCAGTGGAAAGTATTGTATCTTCTCCCTTAAATGCCATATCAGGTGCATTCAGCCGTTTATCCATATCCCTCAATAACGCATTTGACGACCTCAACAACTTTGGACGATTAACTGAACGTGTCGCCGAGTTAGAAGAACAGCTTGCCCGTCAACAAGTCGAGCTTATCCAATTGCGTGAGGTTGCAAGTGACTATAACCGCCTTACTGGCTTACTCTCATATACATCGAATATTGATAATCAAGAATTTATTACCGCGGATGTCATCGCTGTTGACCAAAGCAGTATCGCCCGTAGCATTATTATCAATCGTGGAACGCGTGATGGTATTGCTGTTGGTATGCCCGTAACAACTGACCTCGGTTTAATTGGGCGTATTATTCGTGTTAGCTCTAATGCGTCACAAATCCAGCTAATTAATGATGAAAATAGTGCTGTCAGTGTGCGCTTACAAACCACCCGTGCAGAAGGCAGTATTATCGGCTTGGCATCAGGTGTACTTCGTATGACATTCATTGACTTAGATGAGGATATTGTTGAAAATGACTTGGTTGTTACATCAGGTCTAGGGGGGAACTTCCCTGCCGACATTGTTATCGGGCAAGTCACCAGCATCCGTCAATTTGAGTTTGAGCTTTACCAAGAAGCCGAAGTCCGAAGTCTAGTCGATTTTGACACATTAGAATTTGTTCTTGTCATCACGAGCTTCCAACCCGTCGATTTATCGGTGTTTAGTGACCCAGAAGAAGACCAATAATGGGACGCTATCTTAGTATTCCAATTTTAGGGCTTGCGGCTGCCATGTCATCTAGCATCATCCCGCAGGTTCTGAGCTTCTTCGTCATTTTGTTAAGCGACATTATCCCATTTATCGCCAATACACGCGGTCAACTCAGTATGGTGATGTTATTGGTAGTGGCATGGTCAATCCGCTCTGATTTGACAGGCAGTTTTGCTTGGGCATTTGTCGGTGGCATTGCAATGGATTTATTATCCATCCTACCCGTTGGCACATCATCATTTGCGTTGATACTGATTGTTTTTGTTGTGAATACAATCTCAACACAAATTTATCGCATTAATATTGTGATGATTTTAGCCATCTCATTGCTTTCGACTTTATTCATGCAATTTTTCACCTATCAAATTTTGATCATACTCGGCAATTCTTATAATTTGCTTGGACTTATCCGTCTCGTACTCATCCCGACCCTGTTTTATAATCTAGTCGCAATCATACCCATTTACGGTTTTGTTCGTTTTATTCAACATCGCCTCGAAGGCGGGCTACAAACTGCCCCCAATACCCTAGCATAAATTAGTGCGAGGACATCTTTATGAAGACATCACGCTTATTACCATTCCAGTCATGGAGACTTACCTTCTTCCAAGCAATTATATTCGCTGTATTCGCAGTATTTACAATTCGGATGTACGAATTACAAGTCGTGCGAACAGATGAATTTGAAATCTTGGCGGATGATAATCGCCTCAATCAGCTTCCAATTGCATCACGCCGTGGCGCAATTTTTGACCGCAACGATAATCGTCTTGCATTTAATGTACCTGCCTATAATGTCACAATCATCCCAGCGGAATTACCCAGTAGCGAAGAAGAAGAATTTGCAATCTTCAATCGATTGTCTGCATTAATCGAAGTCCCACCTACGCGAGAAATTGCTAATCAAGCAGGACAGTTTGTGCGAAGTATTGAAGAACTCGTTGCAGAAGGTGCAGGTATCGCCCCCTTCCGCCCTGTCATCATCGCACAAGATGTTCCACAGAGGATTGCTCAACAGATTTTAGAAGAACGTATCTATATGCCGGGGGTAGATGTTGACCCGATTTCAGTACGTGAGTATCCATCAGGTGGATTAACCGCGCATATCGTCGGTTATATGGGACCAATCCCCGCCGAAGAAGCCGAAGAACTCCGTGAACAAGGGTACAATCCTGCTTTTGACCGTATTGGTTATGAAGGGATTGAACGCTTTTTAGAAGAACGATTAGCAGGAGTTCGTGGGTCTATCTTACGTGAGGTCGATGTGGCAGGTGAAGAAATCAATGTCATTGACCAAACCGACCCACTCCCAGGGCAAAGTGTCCGTCTGACAATTGATACAGATTTACAAGCCGCCGCCCAACAAGCCTTAATCGACCAATTGACACAGCTTAATACCTTGCAACAACGGATTGTTTCGCAACAAGGTGTTGTCATTGCAATGAATCCCAAAACAGGTGAAATCCTGAGCCTTGTCAGTTATCCAAGTTATGATAATACACGTTTTGCTCGTGCTATTGATGGTGAATACTACCTCGGCATCATTGACGACCCACTCCGCCCATTGGTCAATAATGCGATTAAAAGTTTATATCCACCGGGGTCTGTTTGGAAAATCATAACCGCCGCCGCTGTCGCCGAAGAAAATGTAATTGACCCCAACACACAACTTCTTGATGAGGGACAACTGATTCTTGAAAATCGGTATGCGCCAAATGATCCTGCGGCATCTCAACGTTTTGTATGCTGGTTAAGGGATGGGCATGGGCGTGTTAACCTGATTCAGAGTATTGCTTGGAGTTGTGATGTTTATTACTACCAAGTTGGTGGTGGAAACCCAAATCTATCGGCTGAGACAGTTCGCCCTGGAGGATTGGGTATCGAAGATTTATTCCGTTATTCAACAGCCTTGGGGATTGGGACAGAGTTAGGTATCGAGCTACCATTCGAGAACCCCGGACGTATGCCAGACCGTGATTGGAAACGTCGAAACTATGGAGAGAACTGGTCAACTGGTGATACATATAACGCATCTTTTGGTCAAGGATATTTGACCGTTACCCCACTACAACTTATCTCCGCCGTTGCTTCAACAATCAATGGGGGAATCCTCCACCAGCCAACAATCATCCGTGAATTTCTTGATGAAGAACGCCGTATTGTTGAACCCTTCCAACCCAAAACCTTGCGAACAATTAACCTCAATACAATTGCTCCCACAGAAGATATTACGCTTTTGTTGCTGGAAGATATGTTGATGAAAGGACCAACCAGTCTCGCCTGTACCTGTGAGCCTGATGCTGAGTGGTATGATCCTAACCGTTGCGACCCTGAAGGGTATCGTAATACTGTAGACATCAATGCCAATCCAGCCATCGAAGACTTAAAGAACTATCGTGTTCATGTTCCATTAAACTACACGTTCAATGGTGGGATTTGCCAACCCATTCGTTTTCGGAGTGCAACTAATCCTTATGAACCTCCATTTTTATCAGATAACTCGTTAAGACTGGTTCAAGAAGGGATGCGACAAGCTGTCATTGGAGAAGGTGGAACTGCCAGTAATGCAGATTTACCCTATGTTGAAGTTGCAGGTAAAACAGGAACAGCCGAATATTGTGACGATATAGCCGCCCCACTTAACCTTTGTGTTCCGGGGCAATGGCCAGCCCACGCATGGTTCACAGGATATGCCCCCTATGACGATCCAGAAATCATTGTGATTGCCTTTGTTTATAATGGTGGCGAGGGGTCACAAGTTGCCCTACCGATTGTTGTCAAAACAATGGAAGAATACTTTCGCCTAAAAAGTGAACGTGAAGGTATATCACTCGACCCAAATAATACACAACCTACAACAAGCGAGGGGTAATTTGCAGAATTTAATTGAAGACCCAATTCAAGTCATTCGATATTGGACACCAGCACTGCTAACAGGTGCATTTGCATGGATTATCTTATTGATTGCAGGAGATACACCGATTGTCCGTGCAACGGGTTTAGCTTTGGTAATTATTGGCGCAACAGCAACAATGCGTCGGATGGGATTTGTTGCTTCAATTGCAGGTGGACTGACACTCGCTTTCTGCCCTATCTTTTGGTCACAAACAGGCGGTGGTGTATCTGACCCAGCCACGATTACAATTGCAATTGGTCTAGCTATCGTCGCAACAGTTATTATCACGCTCATTAGTCGCCAATATTATATTGGTATCGGTCTAGGCATTATTGCATTTGTAGGTATCTTCTGGAGTCAAATTGGTACACCACAAAGCCTTAGATTAACAGGATTTGTAACGGCATGGTTATTGTATTTGATTATCGATATGATGCTCTTGACCAACCCACGCCCTGATGCAAAGCCACCACAACCCCCAAAACCCTATCATACAATGGGTATTCTCTTTCTCTTTACCATCGGTGTCATCAACGACCCCCTGTTGACCTTACTCGCCCCAGCGATTGTACTCAGCTTATTCCTATCCTATGCTAAATTACAGAAGTGGTACTGGTTCATTATCGCTGTCGCAATCACGATTGGTTTAATTTTACTAACGAACACATATCTATTACGAGAACCACCCATCATTAATCTTCTGGGATGGCGTGATGCAGTCCGCTGGATAGAATTAGGTCAATTGATTATTGCTCAATTTAGTGTAATTGGTATCTTCTTGAGTGTAATTGGATTAGCCCGTTTCTCACGCTGGTATCCACCATTAGGTACTGTCACTATGATTGGTTATGGGGCGTATATCTTCTTCGGCTTAGTTTTTGATGGGAACTTCCGCGATATATTGTTATTACCCTTATTAACCATTCAAGTGATTTGGATGACCTATGCCGTTAATGCGCTTGGGCAATGGGTAAACAAAACACTCCATAATGAAAATAATATCTGGATACATCTTGTTTCTGGATTATATTTGATTCTCCCTGCGATTTTACTTTGGAATATCTTACAATTATAACCTGAATAGAAGCCAAGTAGCGTTTATTAAAAAACAGTGTATAGTAGACGTGACATGATAAACTTGGCAACTTAATACGAATTGGAACAAAAACTCATCATGCAAGACGAACTTATTGCAATCAAAGGTGTCAAAGATGGCTTGTTAATTCAACTCAATGTGACAGAAGAATGGCTATCTGTTATAGAGGAGCTATCTGCACGCATTGATGAGCAAGCAGAATTTTATTCAGGGGCAAGTGTAACGGTTGATATTGGTAGTCGCCCTGTTCCTAAATACGATTTAAGAACACTTAAAGCCTTATTGGAGCGACGAAATTTAACCTTAGCGGTTATATTAAGCGATAGCGAGACAACGAATAAATCAGCCATTGCCTTAGATCTAAGAACAGAAACTGGAAATAAAATACCGGGTAGAACATTAAAAGAAACAGTCCCTATCAATTCTGAAGAAATTGGGACACAAGGAATTATGTTCCGACGCACCCTTCGTTCTGGGCGAACCATCCACAGTGAGGGTCATGTGGTTGTTTTTGGAGATGTGAATCCCGGTGCAAAAATTATAGCCAATGGGGATATTATCATTTGGGGTCGATTGCGAGGCACGGTACATGCAGGCGCAAATGGGGACGAAAGTGCTATTGTATGTGCGCTCGATATGAGTCCTAATCAATTACGTATCGCTGGGTATAGTGCAACATCACCCCCCGGTAAACGTCGTGATCTTATCCCTGAAGTGGCTTTAATTCGTAATAATCAGATAATCGTAGAAGCCAAAGAGTAAGCCAAGAAAGGAAGCAATATGGGGGCAAAAGTAGTAACAGTAACATCGGGTAAAGGTGGTGTCGGAAAGACAACGACCACCGCGAATCTTGGTGTATCCTTGGCAAGACTCGGCAAGAAAGTTGTCGTTATTGATGCAGATATTGGGTTGCGTAATCTCGATGTGATTATGGGTTTGGAAAATCGTATTGTTTATGATTTGGTTGATGTTGTGGAAGGGCGCAGTAAATTACGCCAAGCCATGATTAAACATAAACAATTCCCTGATTTATACCTCATCCCTGCCGCTCAAACGCGTGACAAAATGGCAATCAGTCCAACTGATATGATCCAAGTTGCGGATAAATTGCGGGATGAATTTGACTTTATTTTGATTGACTCCCCTGCTGGTATCGAACGTGGATTTAGAAATGCGGTTGCTCCAGCGGATGAAGTTCTCGTTGTGACAAACCCAGAAGTCTCTGCTGTTCGTGATGCCGACCGCATTATTGGTCTCATCGAAGCTGAAAATAAAGGACCTGGCAAACTTATCCTTAATCGCCTTAAACCGAATATGGTGAAAAAGGGCGAAATGCTCTCTGCGGAAGATGTAACAGATATTCTGGGTCTTAAAATCATCGGTATTGTTCCAGAAGACGAATATGTTATTCCAGCATCCAATAGTGGTGTCCCTGTTACGCTCAATCCAAATTCTCGTGCAGGCATAGCATTCACAAACATCGCGCGTCGCCTGACAGGAGAAGATGTTCCATTAATGGATCTTGAGGAAACAGGTGGCATATTGGGTCGGATCTCACGCTTGTTTGGTGGTGGCAACTAGTTGAACTTTTCGTTAACCAGAGTATAAAAAGGATTTCCTATGACGAGCTTTTTAGAGCGCGTATTCGGACGAAACAAACAAGGGTCAAGCACAACAGCCAAAGACAGATTACGTTTTGTATTACAATATGACCGCGTCAACATCCCCCCTGAGAAGATGGAGGCAATGAAACGCGAAATCCTTGAAGTTATCTCGAAGTATGTTTCTGTAGATAGCGACAAGGTCGATATCGCGCTAGAACAACGTGACCGCGACCATAGTAAAATCGTTGCAGAAATTCCATTTACAGGTGACGGTAAAATGCGTGTGCATGCAAAAGAGGAAGATGAAGAAAGCAAATCGACATCTGGTGAGGGCTAAAATACCATTAGCCCGATTGTCTCCTTCATTGTTCTATCACAGATTCACAACCACATAAAGCAAGTTATTTGTTGTGTATCATGATTGGACAATCAATACTATTATCTTCTTGAGCCATTAAAATGTAACACGATGTTTGCCCTCCGCTCTGGCGAATCTGTAAATCCAACCCTGTGCGATACATGTCCCTCCGCTATAATATTTAATCGTGAAAATAATATGGTTAACAGAATCTATGGTTGATAATATTAGTGTCTGGCGACGTTTCGATTATTTATTACTGGGTGCAACGATCATCTTAATCATCTTTGGTGTGATGATCATTGCTAGTGCAACCCAAGATGCAGTAGACCCCGAGCTAATTAGTCGTGTACCTGATCAAATTAACTTTGCAATCATCAGTATTATTGTCACAATGGCGATTGCAACAATCGATTATCGGCTATTAGGCGGTATCAGCACATGGCTCTACGCCGTTATGGTCATACTCCTTGCGATGGTTCTATTTTTTGGTGTCGAAGGGGATGGTGGGGCACAACGTTGGCTCAATTTGGGTATCCGCATCCAGCCCTCTGAGATTGGCAAGATTATTCTGATTATCACGCTCTCACAGCATCTAGCAGACCGCTACCAAAATCTAGATAAATTATCGACTGTTTTTCGGTCTCTCGTCCATATCGCTGTCCCTGTTGGTCTGATTTTTATCCAGCCTGACCTCGGTACAACGATTGTGTTTCTTGTCATTTGGGTTGTTATGATTTGGTCAGCAGGGTTACGTCTGAAGCACATCGCCATGCTTGGTGCATTTGGACTTTTGATGTTACCAATTGCATTCACCCAACTTGAGCCGTATCAGTTATCGCGTATCACAACCTTTATTAACCCTGAAAGTGATCCCGATGCATTCTTTAACATTCGTCAAGCACTCATCAGCATTGGTTCAGGTGGTCCATTTGGTAAGGGCTATGGTGTAGGTCCCCAAAATACAGGGCGTTTCTTACGTGTGCGCCATACAGATTTTATCTTTAGTGTTATTGCACATGAATTTGGGATGGCTGGAGGGGTCGGCATACTCGGTCTCATCAGCATCATTCTTATGCGAATACTGAAGGGGGCGAGGGAGGCGAGTGACGCACTTGGCAGTATGATTTGCTACGGTGTGGCAGGCATGATTTTCTTCCAGACGGTTGTGTCTGTCGGGATGAATCTTGCCCTACTCCCCGTAACAGGGCTAACCTTACCTTTTGTTAGCTCAGGTGGGACATCACTTTTATTTACAATGGTGGGTATCGGGCTAGTTGAAAGTGTGATTGTTCGTCGTCGTCGGGTAAAATTTTAACCCTTTATGAACCTTAAAAATCTATTATCATGATATAAACGCATTTATCCAGCGATCTATGATGTTCACTACAAAAAGGCAAAAAAGATAACCACGACGGCACGAAGGACACAAAGAAAAATGATTATCTATAAGTGATAACAATGCTTGTAGAAGATTTTTCTCATTACTCAGTCCTATAACTTGATGTTCTTGGTATCTTGGCGGTTTTTTAATATATTTCATGGATAGGTGAACAGATACATATAAACCTTAACTCAAAAGGAGAGTAATTCTTGACTACTACAAACAGTCGCCCTGTACGCACACGGTATGCACCCAGCCCAACAGGACCGCAACATATTGGTGGTATCCGCACCGCTTTATTCGGATGGTTATTTGCACGCCACCATGGTGGACAATTTATCTTACGTATTGAAGATACCGATAGAACCCGCTTTGTCGAAGGCTCTGTTGAGCTTATCATTGAAGCCTGCGATTGGCTCGGTATAGATATAGACGAAGGACCTGTCCAAGGTGGCGATTATGGTCCGTATGTTCAATCAGAACGCCTCGACCTGTATCATAAATGGGCATATTGGCTGGTTGAGCAAGGTAAAGCTTATAAATGTTTCGCAACCCCTGAAGAACTCCAAGAAATGCGGGATGCAGGAACAGGTTATGACCGTCGCTATCGTGACATATCAGCCGAAAAGGTCGCTGAACTCGAAGCTGAAGGGCGCGCTTATGTTATCCGCTTCAAGATGCCACTAGATGGAAAAACAATCTGTGAAGACATCATACTGGGGACATTAGAGTTCGATAATGAATTCCTTCAAGATGCTGTCATATTAAAGTCTGATGGTTTTCCAACCTATCATCTTGCGCATATCGTTGACGATTATCACATGGAAATTACACATGTGACACGCGCAAATGAGTGGCAAGCCTCTTTACCATTACATGTTCAAATTTGGGATGCCTTTGGATGGGAAAAACCACAATTTGCACATCTACCCGTTCTTCTAAACCCAAATGGTCAAGGCAAGCTCAGTAAGCGAAAATCTAGTTTCGATAACGATGGACAAAAAGTCCCCGTACTCGCATATGAGTTTCAAGAATTAGGTTATTTACCAGATGCTGTCATGAACTTCCTCATGAATATCGGCTGGAATTTTGGAGATGACCAAGAAATCTTTACCGTAGCAGAAGCCATTGAACGTTTTGATTTAGCCGATGTGAACCCAGCCAATAGTGCCTACCCTATCGCCAAGCTCGATTGGCTCAATGGGCAATATATGCAAAGCGCAGATGTCAGTTATCTTGCGTCATTGCTCAAACCTATATTAGAAGATGCGGGTTATACCGTCGATGATGACCGCCTGTTGCAAGTTGTCCCAATTTTGCAGGTTCGTCTAAAGACCTTGCATGATGTTATAGATATGGCAGGCTTCTTCTTCGATGATTGGAGTACCTTCAGCACACCATCAGAAGATATTTTATTCCAGAAAAAGATGGATGCTGGTATGACGCGCCAAGTGCTAGAAGAAACCTTACCCATTTTACAGGAACTGGATAACTTCGCACATGATGCCCAATATGAAGCAATGAAGCAATACGCGCAAGATAGTGAATTCAAAAATGGGCAAATCTTCGGGACATTACGTGCAGCAGTCACGGCACAGAAGGTCTCGCCACCCACATTTGAAACAATGGAAATTCTCGGCAAAGACGAGTCTATCCGTCGTATTCAGCTAGCTATTGATTCTCTATCTAGCTAACTGAATCTTGAAATCCAACATTAGACCTGCTAAGATTGCGGCCTAATGTTGGGAGATAGTTTAATTGGCAAAACAGTGGATTCTGGTTCCATCGTTCCTGGTTCGAGTCCAGGTCTCCCAGATTTTTAAAAGACCCCACCTCTCCCAAAATTGATAATTACACAATCTATTCAACGCAGACTTTGATATCTGCAACTTCATCACTTAGTTTGCTATGTTTGGTAATGATTAAAATCGCCTCTTATCACTCACAAACCTAAAGCAAACATATTTAGTACCTAACCTTAATGGAGTATATATCGCTTAACAATTAACATTAAAAGATATATTCATTCAGTAAAGTTGCAAATCATGTTTATCAGTTCAATCAGTCTAATCACGATTTCCATATTACTTATATCCACTGGGATAATAAGTTTAGTTGCTATCATGCGACTCCGCATCATGCGTATCACGAATATAGAAAATCGGATTAGTTTGGGAATTGATGTACTTGATACAGCAAGATTACAAGCCCATTTACAGAGGATTCCACTATCTATTATTGAAATTGATGCCGAAGTTGCAGCACTGAAGCAAGATATTATCCAAGCGGCTCAAGAACATCACATCACAGTAGATGAAGAAGAAACCCAGCCTGAAAATCCATTCAAATCAGCAGGAAATCAACAGAGATTAATTAAAGTATTAGAAAAACAAGATGGTTTAAAGGTATTGGTTGGCTAATCGAAGATAATTGCTATCCCAAATTTATAAAATATCAGATAAAATAGTAGACTATGTGTAGATTAATCCTGATTTTAGGTAAATGACAAACCCCGAAGATAATTCAAATCAAACAGCGAGCACATTAATAAAAACTATCATCCCAGCAGTTGCCCTTAGCATCTTAGGGATTGGGTCGTTTTTATTTATTTATTTTATTCTTGGGCAAAGCTTTAACCCCTTTCCACGCTTAATTATCTCATTATGCGCCCCACCAGCGATTATTGCAATATTGATCGGCTTCTATATGTTATTTGGGTCAAAGCGAAATAAAGACGGCTAAGTTTTTACTAGACGATAAACAATTACAACGGGCATCGACTGCCCTTCTATACGAGGTTCAACAACAGCATTAATCAATAATCCCGATTGTTGGCAAGCCTGTTCCCAAGTTTCAGCAACATGTGCATAATGTTCAACTTCATAAACCCCTTCATCACTCATAAATGTCCGCCGTGCGCCATTTAAATATTGTTCAGGGTGAAAGTCGCTTATCACTGCCTGACCGCCTGATACCAGCAAACGTGAGATTTCATAAATAATAGAGGTCAAATCTTGAGAATGTCCCACAGCAAGACCACATAAAATAACATCGAAGCTATTATCCATCAATGGAATCTGATTCATACTCCCTAACAAGCGAAACTCCGACTGCACCTGATGTATCATTGAGAAGCTATCATCAATACAAATAACTTGTTGTGCCAATTGTTGTTCTGCAATTAAAGCATAACGCCCTGTCCCACATGCCAAATCAAGAACCACTTTATCACTTAGCGTCGGCATAACAGACATCATAGCTTCTTGTTCAATTTCCATCAAGCGATTATGGGGAGTTGGCGGGTAATTTTGCGCCCATAATTTATAAGCAGAGCGACTGGTTAGGCGTTTTAGGGGACGCTGGTGAAATCGTTTTATCAAGCGATGAAATATCAAATAAATATGCCTATCTATTATGCGACGGATAACATAACCAACTCAACCCATTTATGAAACGCGTCTTGTCGTGTGTTATATAACAAGCGCGTCCGAAAAGGCAATACTAACCACATATACGACAACTTACGACGTTCCTCACGCGATGTATGGTCAACAATCTCACGATACCAACGCGGATATTGCAAGAATACATCAGGGCGATTATTAATGTTGTCTTTCAATTGCCAATATAGGCTGACAAATACAACAAACATGACAACACCAAGCATAATCAAGCTGGATGAAGGGACTAATGCAACAAAAAACATATACCCCAGTAATATCCCCCACAACACAGTCTCTAGTAAGGGGCTAAAGTTGACCTCGTCGCCATATTGTTGAAATGCCGTCAAAACAGGTTCTTTATAATATCCCAAAGTGATCAGTGATGCTCTGAAAAACAAAATGGCTACGATAAAAAAGCTAATTATAAAAAAAAGTATCATGTTTACATTCCTAACAAACTACGTGGTCCTTTATAGAGTGGACATACACACATAGCACACTCAGGTCTCTGACCACTTGAATATTCATCACGCAAACGCAATGCAGTATCATTATTCATCATTGTAGCTAAATTATCATCTCGTTGTAAACGACCATAAGCAGGTAAAAAGTAACAAGACCGTAACGTACCATCCACTTCAATCACAGTGCTGAAGTGTGGGGCATTACATTTCGGACGCGCAAATTCATCATTTCCATGTAAGGCTTTGAAGTATTGAACTAAAATGCGTCGCAATTTTGCTGGTGACTCTGCTATCTGTCTATTTTTGAACTCATCCGCAAAGTCAATTTCAAGTTGTGTGATAATTTCATCTAGCTTGACAATATCACTTGGGCTTAATGCTTGAGAGGTATCTGTTACAGGAATCTCATCTTCAAAACGTTCCCCAAAAGCAAAAGGATTACTGACATCAATCGCAAGAAAACTCACAGAATCGGCCCCCGCATCTAATGCAGAACGAATCATCTCAGGCATTTCTCGAAAATTCTCGCGTTGTATGGTTGTACGTGTCGTAACAGCCAACCCTGATGCTTTAGCAAGGCGAATACCCTCTAATACCAACTCAAAGGCATCTACCCCTCGTATGGACTCATAGGTTTCGGCTGTACCACCATCCAAGCTGACAATCAAATCGTCCACACAGCCAGCAAAACGTTCAATTTGTTTTTTGACGAGCAAGCCGTTCGTCAGCAACATAGTACGAATACCCGCAGACCGAAAACGTCGTGCAATCTCATCCCACTCAGGGTGTTGCATCGCCTCACCGCCGCTTAATAACACCCAACGCGTCTGTAGCGTATCTGCTTTTGAAACCAATTCATCAACCAGTTCCATCGACATATTGCGACGTGGATTATGCCAGATGTCACACATCGTACATCGGCTATTACAGCCATCGGTAATATACAATACCATCAACGGCAAGGTTACTATACGATTACCAACGAGATTAAACAAATTTTTGACTTGCATAGCCTATCCACACTTCTCTAAGACGTATTATTGCTTCGGCGTTAATCCAAATCCATGTTGTAATTCACCTGGAACACGCTCATAAATTCGTGTACGCGCAAAGGGTGTACAAGGCAAAGGTATATCCCAACATTGATTGATATGACTATCAGGCACATTCAATTCCAACCCACTAAGCGTCACAAGAACTTTAATCGGTGGTTGTGGGCGAATTTGTAACCCAGTGTTATCTTTTACAATCATTGTCCAAGTAGATGTTGCAATGACCAGATATACAAAATATAGCATACACAAGCTTAGTATCGCAAAAACACCATAAACACGCCACTTCCACGCTATTTGCACCCAGATAACAGCCAGAAGCACCATTACAACAGCGTTAATCCACAAGATATAGCGGATATATTTAATGTTCGGCGCAGTCAAAAACCAGACCGCTATCATCATCAGCATCGGGATAAATATCCAAAGATCAATTAAGGGTCTAGAATGTTGCCCGCGATTGCGAAACCGATTAAAAGCATAGATGCCAAATGCAAGAACTGTAATCGAAATCGGAATCAGAAAATCAACAAGATTTTTAACTAAGCTACTAAACCATGGCTTCAACCAATCCCAAGAAGATAAGACCTCATCAGGATTCCCATAACGCAAACGGGTGTTGGTTGCTAACATCTCCTGACGCTCTTCAATTAGTTCAGGTGGCTCAGCCCAGTCTACTTCAAAGCGTCCAAAGGATTGCGGATAAGCGATATACCCACTAGTGACTACACCTCGTGCCAAATAAGGAACACCTAGTAGGACAGCCAAAATCAGTATCGGTGTAATAATATTGAAAAAACGCCTTACGCCAGCGTGCCAGCCACCACGCATCAACCAGATAATTAAGACTAGAACCCCTAAACCCAAGCCAAAGATAATAAAACTCTGCTTCAGTATAAACCCTGTCAAAATCAATATTGCCAGTCGCCATATTAAATAATCATATTTGAGGTTATCAATATGGTAATTTTGAAGGAAATCAATTAAATAGATAATACAGAAGAACCCAATGATATCGACTGTCGTATCAGTTAAAAAATGTGTAATCGCACCGAGTCGAATCGTCTCAAATAAAATATAAGGGATTAACAGAGTGGAGATGATCCAAGACCATTGTATGCGCTTACCATCATGCCGATAACGAAATAATTGATAGGCTGACCAAATGGACTTACTCATAAACACAACCAACAATAAGCCTGTCGCAATATGATACGCACGCCCTGACCATATGCTGACATCCAATAAGGCATTATATAGATAGCCGGAATGATTAAAGGCTAAGGAAGCAAATAGATTGTTTAAACCCGGAACAATGGCATAGGTATCAATCCACATAACAGCCTGAATATCACGGAAACCCGTATCGTATGCAGTCGGCATATCCAAAGCACGACTTGAAAACCATAAGAGCATTAAAGTAACAATCAATATAAATACAGGGTATTGTTTGAGTTTCCTAACAATCGGTATCCATTGCTGACGATGCGCCACCAAACTCGATACCGAGATGAAAGATAAAATGATAAAGATAAAGTCATTGACAGGAAATGCAAAATGCCATAACTGTAAAATCAATAAGGAAGCAGACCACCCTATCCAAAACGCATCTAAGCTATCTGTTCCACTATTTATTTGTTTTTTGAGGATGGTTTGACCAATTAATCCCAAGCCTGAAAACAAGAAAAACAAGAAAAACCAGCTCACCAAAACCAAACCCATCGTACTGATGAGAGCAAACATTTGCATTGTCCCACTATATTTGACAAAATTAAGGTTAAACTACAATTGAAAACGGCATTATAATTGTACTTGTCTGAATAAGCGATGTTGACATCTATATGCTAAAATAACCAACGAAATGATAAAAGTAATTGAACCTTATGGCTAATTTAGAAATTTTAAAATCTGGAGAAGGTCCTCGGCTCGCCTTTTTAGAAGGAGCGGATGCAAAGCAAATCGCAGAAACATTGGTTTCCTTTGCAAATACAGAAGGTGGTATGATTGTGGTTGGACTGCAATCTGATGGTACACCTGCGTCCAAAAAGATTGAGGGAAAAGATATTGATGAAGCCCTTCAATTAGCAGATGACCTCTACAACCCACCTGTTGTTATAGAAAAGTGGGAAGAAATCCCCCTAGATAGTATAGATGCAGATGCAACGACTGCCTCAAAAGACGCTGAAACACAATCAGCGACCAAAGATAAAGGCGATGAGGATGAGGTAGATAAAGAGAAAGAAAAAAAGACTTCTGCTTCAAAGTCCAAAAATGATAAAAAAGACGATACATCAACGACAAAAACTAAGGCAAGTGAAAAAACATCAACACAAGCGACAAAGGCTGTAGATGCAGGTAAACCATACATAGCCTATGCGATTCGTGTTCCCAGAAGTACAGAATTACATGCGCTATCTGATGGGCGTGTCTTAATTCGTAGTGGTAAAGTAAATCGTCCATTAGGTGGACAAGAAATTTTACGCTTAGCTAGTGCCAAAAACACAGGCGACTTTGAATCTGATGTTATCCCTGGGGCAACAAAAGATGACTTCAGCCGTAAGATGATTGATGAATATTTAGAAAAACGCGCTGAACGTACCAAGCGTCCCTATAACGGCAAAATTGACGACCTCTTACTCGAAATTGGGGCAATCACACCTGATGGTAACCCTACCGTTTGTGGCATCCTCTTATTTAGTGAGTATCCACAACAATGGCTTCCGCAGAGTGGTGTTGTATTTGCAAAATTTGTCGGAACAACACCGCGTGGCGAAAGTGGCTTAGCAGGTTATTCACGCCGTGAAGAACTTACAGGACCTGTATCGCGCTTGATTGAATCCACATGGAATCTTGTGTGGAGCGAGATGGCTGTTAGTGCTGTGGTCAAAGGGTTGGAACGGGAAGAAACATTTGAATATCCACAATTTGCGGTGCGTGAAGCCTTAGTAAACGCTATTTGTCACCGTGATTATCGTTTGCGTGGACGGCGGATCGAAGTACGGATGTTCTCTGATAGGCTAGAAGTTATCTCCCCCGGTGGTTTACCGGGATTTATTACCGTCGAAAATATTAAAGATGAACATTTCTCCCGTAATCCTCGTGTTGTAAGTGGTCTCTTCCAATGGGGTTATATTGAGGAATTAGGTTTAGGTATCGACCGCATGATGGAAGTCATGGAACAAGCAGGGCACTCCCCTCCAAAATTTGATGCCCGTCCCTATAGTTTTGCTGTTACCTTGCATAATGAACGCAAAAAACCAAAACCACCCGAATGGACACGGAATACCAATCATCGACAAGCACGAGCATTACAATATATTCGTGAAAGCGGTTCAATCACAAATCGTGAATACCGTACATTGATTCAAGGGGTATCTGCCGAGACACTAAGGCTTGACCTTGCAGATATGGTCGAAAAAGGTATTCTCATCAAAGTTGGCTCTAAAAAGGGCACATACTACATACTTAAATAAGCGAAGGTCTCTATGGGATTCATGATTCCAGCAATTCTATTTACATTGGGTAGCATTATCATTTTGATAATGATCCTTCGCATATCAAGACGCGACCTCAAAATTTTTCGAGGAGCAATTGCAACAAGTTTGTTTTCCGCTTTAACCAGTTTCGTTTTTGTATTGCCGATTGATTGGCAACTTGTCGCACCTATCCATCCAACTTTAATTGCAACCTTGTTTACAGGGTTTGTTATCCTGAGCTTTAGCTACTTTATCTTTGCCAATTTACACTTCCAGCCTCGTAAGCAACTCTTACAAAGGGTTCTATATGCAGGTATTGTCATCTGGCTGATGGCATACTTGGTCGCAAACCTTGTTCGCATCAATTCAACCGATGATATAGCCATTCAATCCTTACCCTCTATCGTTGGTTTGGCTGGTGTTGGGCTACTGGGGATATTTTGGGTGGCTGTATTGTTATGGAATTACTACCATGTGACACTACCTGAGTTAGCGAACCGTACCGCCTATTGGATATTCTTAGCCTTATTTTTATCAAGCGGGTCAGCTTTTGTTATCAGTG
This sequence comes from uncultured Anaerolineaceae bacterium, assembly GCA_964352825.1. Classification (GTDB taxonomy): domain Bacteria; phylum Chloroflexota; class Anaerolineae; order Aggregatilineales; family Phototrophicaceae; genus UBA6055. The sequence continues at coordinate 37,404 of CAYGTY010000013.1, read as the reverse complement.
GGCTACCGACATTAGTTGTGCCTGGGTTGACATTTATATTCCTCACGCAGTTAGGGATGCTGTATGGGTATACAACAACACGTATACTCAATGTACGTGTCAGCATGATGATGTCGGTTCGCAATATGGCACTGCTTATTTTATTAACAACAAGCATATTTACACCCGTTTATATCATTAATCGCTTAAATTTAATGACAAGTGTATCGGGCGTACTGACATCAATTGCAATTTCGATAATTGTTGCATCCATTAGTTTACCGCTATTACAACTTATCAGAAATATCTTTGATAACCTCACGCGCACTGATGAAACAAACCTTTCAATGGCAATTGCAACCTACAGCCATGAGGTATCTGTATCTACCAATCTTGAAGAAGTTGTCACAGCGACCACAACAACCATTAATCGGGTTCTAAATATCAAACGATCGGGTTTAATTCTCATCAATAACACCTTTCGTAAACCAAATGCGGTTGAATTTATTATATTAAGTGGCGTTCCTGCGGTCACTGGGGCAAGTCGCTTATCCTATGTCAGTAAAGATAGCCCGATTTATAGGGCATTTTCTCAAAAACGCTCCGCTCTGACACAATACGATATTGATTTCGATCCCATTTTTGCAGATTTACCCAAAAACGAGCGAGAATTTTTCCAGTCACTTTATTTACGTGCTTATGCCCCTATCGTGACCGAGAACAATCTGATTGGCATAATTGGATGCGGTCCGAAACTCAATGATACAGCTTATACACAAGATGAACTTGAATTATTAATTGTCATTGGTCAACAAGTCGGGACAGCACTCCGTAGCGCACGGCTCATTGATGACTTGCGCCACCTCAACACCAGCATGAGTTCATTAAACTCCCAATTACAGGTCGCAAAACAAGACCTTGAAAAACTTGATGGAATCAAAACAGATTTTGTAACCATCGCCAGCCACGAGCTTCGTACACCACTGGCACAAGTACGTGGATATACAGATATTATTGATAGCCTCAATGACCAAGGTATACTCGAAGCAAAACAGATCAAAACGCTTGCAACCAACCTAAGACGTGCAACCGAGCGTATGGAAGAATTAATATCTGCCATGATGGATGTCAGCCAATTAGATGTCAATTCAATGGATTTGAACTTTGTACGCACCAAACCTGATACCATTATTCGTCTTGCTATCGATCCGCTAAAGGATGCCATCCAACAACGTAATCTCAGTGTAGAAATAAGGGATTTATCAGAGTTACCAGCCATCCAAGCAGATATGCAACGTATCGTACAAGCTTTCAGCAATATTATTATTAACGCGATAAAATTCACGCCTGATGGTGGCGAGATTGAAATTTCGGGTAAAACTGAAGTCCGCAATAAAATTGATTATGTTCTGCTATCCATCAAAGATACAGGGGTTGGGATTCAACCCCATGATATAGACCTCATTTTCCAGAAGTTCTATAGAGGGTTCGACCCACAATTGCACTCAACTGGAACATATAAATTTATGGGTGCAGGACCGGGGTTGGGAACAACAATTGCCAAAGGAATTATTGAGGGGCATGGTGGCAAAATCTGGGCAGAAAGCTCAGGGCACGATATGAACGATTTACCGGGTTCAACTTTCTATATTTTGATGCCAATTAACCCACCAGAAGATGCACGCCGTGTCTTACCAATCGATCCAGAACACGTTGTAGTAGAAGCTCATAAAACTGTGGAGACTAAAGCATTGGATGCAACAGTAGAAAACAGCAATCCAGTACAAAGCATAACATGAAAGCCCACAAAAGCAAAAAAGCCCACAAAAGAGGGCTAATTTTGACATACTGTATGAGGGATAAACTTAATCCCAATTGTCTAGCTAATCTGGGTTTAGCGACGACGTTCTTTCAAACGAGCGGCTTTACCACGACGATCCCGCAAGTAATAGAGTTGAGCGCGACGTACTCTTGCACGGCGAGCTATCTCAATTTTTTCAACACGGGGGCTATGTAGTAAAAAGGTACGCTCTACCCCGACACCATGGCTAGCAATACGACGAACTGTGAAATTCGCATTTGCCCCACCCTTACGCGCCCGAATAACGATACCTTGAAAAACCTGAATACGTTCACGATTACCTTCAACAATGCGGACATGAACCTTGACTGTGTCCCCGGCTTCTACCTGAGGATGTCCGTGGTCTTCCGCCAAGAGTGATTGAATTAGTTCTTGGCTCATGGCACACTTCCTTCCATAAAAATACGCCTAGAGGCGCAATTGTTATCGTACAAATAGGTCAGGATTATAGCATGGCAAATCTACATACCACAAGGGCGGTCATATTAAATCTTTAACTCACGCGCAACCCGCAACAAACCCACAACCGTCTTGCTATCTGTAATCTCACCAGAGCCAACCATCGCTAACAAATCTTCAAAGGTTTTCCACTCAGATTCAACAAATTCATCGGCATCCGTCGGTAATTTGGACTCGACCTGAGACTTCGACCAATAGATATGAATAAACTCAGTTGTATAACCTGGTGCAGGATATATCCCACCCAAATAAGTCAAATCCGAGGGTTTATAACCTGTTTCTTCCTGTAGTTCACGCCTAGCACAAGTTTCGGGTTCTTCATCAGGTTCAAGCGTACCAGCGGGTATCTCCCAAATGGCTTTGCCTGTCGGTAACCGAAATTGTTTTACCATCAAGACTTGATTTGTCGCATCCGTTGCAACAACAGCAACAGCCCCCCCATGATGCACAACTTCTCGTTTACTGGTGTTACCATCGGGTAATTCGACATCATGTACCTTCAGATGCACAATCCGACCATCGAAAATATCTTCAGAATGAATGATTGTTTCCTTCATGATAACTCCTTAAATGAAAAAGGACGGTCTAGCACCGCCCTTACAAAATCTGATTTAGCTGAAATTATGGAATTTGTAGAACATCATTCATCGTAATCTGATTAATGTTCGTAATACCATTCAATACAGCAATCGCATCAACGCTTGTACCAAATTGTTGTGCAATCTGGAATAGCGTATCATATTGTTGGACTGTGTATTGGCGTGTTCCCGTAGCAGGTGCAGCACCTTGTGCCACTGCATTCGCTTGAACATCAGCTTGTGCATTGGTGAGGATTTCTTGTTGTGCGGCTTGTGCCAAAGTATTTGTTGTGGCTGTACTATTGCCTGCCCCAGGGACTGCTACCTGTGCTTGATTGGTTGTTGTATCTGATGCTGCAACAACAGCTGTTGGAACAGGTACAGACGTTGGTGGTGGCGTAAAGCCTGTTGTACCACAACTCGGAATCGTCACACGTTGTCCGACAAGAATCAAACTTGGGTTGGTAATACCGCTAGCTGTTGCCATCTCTTGAACCGACACGCCATATGCCAAGGAGAGTTTAAATAATGTTTCGCCTACACGTATCTGATGAATACAATCTGCACCCGGAATTAAATTCTGAGATTGAGATTGCAAAGGTGTTGGAGAAACCGAGAATGGATCAGTTGTTGAGGTTGGGAACGGCGATGGTGTTGTACCAATACCTGCATTGAATGCTTGGGTTGTTGCAACGGCTGCTGCATCTTGTGTCAATTGACCAATCAAGGCAGTCGCTGTTAATGAAAAGTTATCAGGGGGTTCTTCAGTAAAGTTCTGAGCAATAGCTGTTCCACCAGGTACTGTGTTGCCGACATTAACAATACCGCCCGTTGGTGTAGCACTTGCTGTTAAACGCAAGAATAAGGGGTCAACTGTTAGCGTAGATGTTGGTGCATTAAGCATCGCAATCTGTGTTGCAGTACCATCTTGTGTAGCGGTTGGTGTCTCTGACGGAAGAACTAAAACAGGTTCATCGGTAGCTGTCGATGTTGGTACTTCAAGCACCACCTCTTCTGTTTCTTCAACCTCAAGAACAACTTCTTCCGTTTCTTCAACTTCCAGAACGGCTGTGGGTTCTTGTGGAATAGGTGTTGCAGATTCAAGTAATTGTGAGACAGGTTGTGAGCCAACACCTTCGGCAGAATCCCGAAAACATGCCGTTGTAGTTAGAGCCAGCACAACGCAGACTATTAGCAAAGAATAATGATTCCAATGTTTAGACATTAATCGGCTTCTCCTATAAGTCGCCCGTTAAGTGACCAGTTCAAGTGCATATCTATTATACTTAAGACTCACCCAATTCGACAAACGCAATTTAGAGTTTGTTAGGGTTTTATTAGCGGAATTTTGATTTCTACAGTTAAACCGGGGGTTGGCAAGCTCTCAAAATAAAGCTCACAACCATAGATTTCTGTCAGTAATTTTACAATAGCCAGCCCCAAACCCATACCCTGCTGTTCGAAAAACCAGCGTTCAAACTGCATATACGCACCAATAGATTGGATGTCTTCACGTGCAATACCGCGTCCTTCATCTTTCACACAGATAACATAATAATCGCCATCAACCTTAGTTGAAACCTGAACTAAATCGCCTTCTTGTGTAAATTTAAACGCGTTATCCACTAATTCTTCAATAATTTTATTTAAATGAATATCAAACATGCGTATCGCATCGGTATCCACAAAGTCAGTTTCTAAGTCGGCACGTCTTCCATAATGTTCTGCACGATTATGAACCTGCATCTCAATAACAGATAAAGGGTATTCAAGAAGTGCCTCATCTACATTAATAATGGTCTGATTCCCTGTACGCGAAACTTCTAAGCGAGCGTAAAACAAGTAATTTTCGACCAGTCGGTAAAGACGATGTGCCGCGACATTGATGTGCTGAGACCAATCTGTGATTAAATCAGGTTTGAGTGTATGCGATTCCATCATCAACATTTCGGAAAACCCAATAATCGTATTTAATGGAGTCCGTAGTTCATGAGGCAATGCAGTCATAATACTTTCCGCCATCGCGTCAATACGTTTGGATGCCGCTTTTTCTAGCTCAGCAATTTTTTCTAACCGAACCCGAATGCTATCCAAAAGTTCATTAACACGGAAAGGTTTGGTTAAATAATCATCTGCACCCAACACCATACCATGTCGCATATCCACACGGTCGGTTTTTGCTGTTAAAAAGATGAAGGGAATAGTTGCTGTATTGGATGTAGACCGTAAATCTTGCAACACACCATACCCATCTAACTCAGGCATCATAATGTCACAGACAATCAGGTCAGGGAAGATTTCTCGCGCCAGTTTTACACCCACCGCACCGTTTTCTGCGCCCTGTGTTTCATACCCTTCTAAGGCGAGCATTTCAACAACATCATCACGTAAATCTTTAGAATCTTCGATAACTAGTATTTTAACCATAGGGTTTGTTCCACGAAATTGACTTAGTAGTTTTTACAATCATACCAATAAACTATGAAATAACACACAAAGGTTTATTTAAACAAGCTAAATAATACCGCTAACAACTAATACCAGTATAACAACACCAGCAATAATCCGATAATAGCCAAAAAGTACAAAACTATTACGCGAAATGAATTTCAATAACCAATCCACTGCAAACCAAGCAAAAATGCCAGAGAAGACCGACCCCAAAGCCAACAAGAAAAAATCATCAGCTTGCAATTCATCAAGGGAGCTTAATAACTTATAAACTGTCGCACCACCTAATGTTGGCATAGCCAAAAAGAAGGAAAATTCAGTCGCAAGCCGTCGATTCATACCCGATAACATCCCACCGACAATCGATGTACCCGAACGAGACATCCCTGGTATGAGGGCTAAGACCTGCACTAAACCGACGGTCAATGCTTGCCGAAATGTCACTGTCGTCAGTTCAGCCTCATTCACTTCATTGGCTTCTTGGACTTGTGGCAAGCGTTCGACAATCAAAAATACAATACCACCAATAATCAGCGAGATGGCAACCACAATTGGTGAAAATAATACTTGTTCAATCTGCTCATCAAACAGAAATCCTAAACCAGCCGCAGGGATAAAAGCAAGCAAAATCAACAACCAGAAACGCCGTATTAAAGGATTTGTACGGACTTCTTGAGCATGGGTGATAAACGTTGCACGATAATAGACAATAATCGCAACAACTGCACCACTCTGAATAAATATCTCAAATACTGCGCCCATCGCATCAAAGTTCAAGATTTCTGTCCCGACAATTAAATGCCCAGTAGATGAAATAGGTAAAAATTCCGTAATCCCCTCAATTAACGCCAAGATTATGACTTTGATAATGTTATCCATAATTGCCCTTCAGTCAGCAAGTAAGATTGATAAAGAATCGTATAAGCTCATGGTCAATTTCACGATACAAGATAAACATTGTATATGAGGAAGCAAAAGATGAAATACTAAAACTCATATAGCAAAGCATATCTCCAACAAATTATTGCGCCACCCATAATCGTCCAGCGATCGCCAAACCCAAGATAACAGCCAATAAACATAAGCCATTTGTTACTATAATATTCATAAAGAAGGGGCTTAAACTACCCTTCTCAAACAAAGCGACACTTTCGTTAGCAAATGTCGAAAAGGTGGTAAATGCGCCAAAGAATCCTGTACCAATAATCAGCTTAACTTGTGGTGATAAACCAACCTGTGACCCAAACCATACAGCGAAAACCGCCAATCCAAACGACCCCAATACATTAACAGCCAATGTCCCAAATGGGAAATTCCCAAACCGAGGTATAAATAGTGCATTTATACCAAGCGTCATTAAATAACGTGCATTCGCCCCAAGAAATCCACCCATCCCCACCCATAATAAATTACTCACTATGCTCTCCCTCGATAGTTATCATTATAAAAGACAAAGAACAATATAATTTTTGATACACTCTGATGTTTTCTAACACATTTGCGAAACTTTTCAGGACTGTATATAATAGAATAGAAGCGAGTTATTGGTCAAATTATACAAGTTATTTTTATCTAAAATAAATTTAATACACTATATAGGGACTCAACATAAATTTATTTGTCATATTATGATGAAATCTATAAACGTATTGATATAAAATATGCCTTCAAATATCTTAGTTTGTGGAAACTTCACCACAAAGACCAATATATATCCCTCACTTTTCACATGACATCTATTGTCATGCTATGTTAATTTTGTATCTAACCTACGATTCTACATCGTAGTTGGATTTACTTATTCAAATTGTTTTAGGAGAAGACCTTTATGAAACGTAGAACTTTCGTATTGACACTAATCGCTGTTATGGCGCTGGTATCAATTATGCCAATGGGCATGATTCATGCACAAGATGATTGTACCTTTGCTGATGAAGTTATCAAATTTGGCGGTATCGCCCCAATGTCCGCACCCGGTGCTGTTGCTGGTGGTGTTGCAATGGATTGGGCGTTCAAACAAGCGGCAGCTGATATTAATGCTGAATGTGGTATCGAAATTGACGGCGTAAACTATCAAATCGAAGTCATCACAGGTGATTCCGAAGGTAGTCCAGAACGTGGTCAAGCTGTTGCAGAACGTTTAATTTTGGAAGACGAAGTTGACGGTATGGTAGGTGTCTATCATAGTGCTGTTGGTCTTGCAACAATGGGCGTTATGCAAGAAAATGCAATCCCAACTGTATTCTCTGAACCTTGGAATGATAACGTCAGTGCCAATGGTATCCAAGAATATGATGGTGCACCTGCTCGTTTTGATAGTGGCATCGATTATATCTTCCGTATTGCACCATCCAGCTCCATGGTCGGTAGTGTTGTGACCGATTGGCTCATTTCCCTTGGTGTAGAAGATGTTATCCTAATCGTAGAAAATACAGACTATGGTCAACCAGCAGCAGCAGATGAACAAGCTCGTCTCGAAGCAGCAGGTGTTACAGTCGAAAAACTCGATGTTGAACTCGGTACAGAAGACTTTGTTCCAATCTTGAGCCGTATCCAAGCGCGTCCAGAAGCTCCAGATGCTATCCGTATTGTAGTCACAGGTGAAACATCCTTCAACCTTACACAACAGATGGCAGAATTGGGTATCGCACCAACAGAAGAAACCATTTGTGTCACCAATCAGATTGCATTCCAATCGGAACAATTCTGGGCAACTGTCCCTGATGGTAACTATTGTGCATTCAACCGTGTTGGTATCATCCCAACATTGTTCAATGACATTGCAGTAAGCGTCAATGAAAAATATGAAGCTGAATTTGGTGATATTATCGCTAGTTTCGCTATGGAAGCATACGACAGTGTATGGTTGTTAGCAGACGCAATGGAACGTGCTGGCACATATACTGATGCAGCAGCGATTGTTGATGCGCTTGAAGCATCTGATATTGAACTATCACAAGGTCGTTACTACTTCACCTATGGTAGCCATAATCCAGAATTGCCAGAAGGAACACCCGCTTACATGTGGCATCAATGGCCAGACCCAATTGTGACCGTGATGCAATACTTTGAACAAGGTCAAAGCTCACTAGAAGCAGCTGTTGTCTTCCCAGAAGTTTACCAAACACATGGCACAGCTTATATCATGCCGGGTACTAGCCCCTAAGCAGTAAAGTAACTAATAAAATCTAGCAGTTATCGTTAGATAATCGCTAATCACGATGGGTGGGTCGATAAAGCCCACCCTCTGGTTTTTAGGGATTGTGTCGTTGCTGATAGATGATTCATTTTATGGCTCAATCGCGTTTTGAGGAAAAGTAGTTATGGAATCAACCTTTATTTTATGGTTATTGCTCGCGGGACCTTTGTGGGCAACAATCGGATTATTCCTTGTTCCCCGTGCTCTTGATAAACTGAAAACATCAGATGATGAAAAATCAGCCAATCTACAGGTCGCAGGTGTCATCGGGGGATTTGCACTCGGTCCTATCGGCGTAGGATTATTTTATTTACAACCCAATATCATACGGCGCGCCACACTTGCTATCGCTATGCTGGTTGCTGTATTTATGACGTCACAAGTCTTGGTCCGCGTCCCTGACCCCAATTTACCATCAACACTATGGCTTATTCTTGCAGGTCCGTTATGGGCAATCATCGCCTCCTATACCATCCCACGCCATTATCGTGCAGTTGGTGCTGATGATACCAATGTATTGACAGCGGCGGCATTAGGCGGTTTTGCTATCGGTCCTTTGATTTTCGGGCTGATGTGGCAACACACCCCCAAAATTAATCGGAACTGGATGATTGCATTAGGCACACTCGGTGCATGGGAAATTTATACCATTTTTGCGATACAGAATCCAACAAACCTATGCGTCCAAGCCCCCTACCAAGCCACATATCTCACACAACAGACCGCAAATGGTGTGGTCATCGGCTCAATTTATGCGTTGATGGCTGTCGGGTTGACCTTAATTTATTCGGTGCAGGGGATTGTCAGCTTCGCACATGGTCAGTTATATATGGTCGGTGGATATTTTTCATTTTATTTTCTTATATTTGCATCCGAAGCACTGACGAATTTAACAGGTACAGAAATTTCAGTTAATCCTATTTTTGGGATACCTGTTGCAGGAGTGATTGTGTTTATTATGGGCGCAATTTTTGAGCGTATGTTCCTCAAGCCGATGCACGATGGACTGATTGAACGTGCCGCCGAATATGCCATTTTAATTACATTTGGTTTTGGCTTCGTTATTGAATATACGACACTTGCAATCGCGGGACCTTTCCCACAACGTGCAGAACGCTTCATCGAAACACGCAGATTTACACTAGATAAAATCCAATTTACCGAAGATTTTTCATTTGGACCTATCAATATTATCGGCGATCGTGCTTTTGCGATGGTGATTGGGATTATTCTCATATTTATCTTACTTTGGTTTTTACAGCGCACATGGACAGGGCGTGCTTTACGTGCCACCAGCCAAGACAAACAAGCGGCGGCGGTCACAGGGATTAACCCAACCAATATGAATACATTGGCATTCGGTATTGGCTCGATGTTGGCGGCGATGTCTGGTGCGGCACTGATTCCGATTTTTGCATGGGTGCCGTGGCTCGGTGCAGAAATGGCTGGTCGTTCCTATGTGATTGTTGTATTAGGTGGTCTTGGCTCTGTCCCTGGGGCACTCTTTGGTGGGTTAATTGTTGGTATTGTCGAGGCACTTGGCGCAGGTTGTCATCCTGACCCCAGTCGGGGTGCGGCATATAAAGAAGCGTTTGCCTTAGTCATATTTGCATTGGTCTTGCTTCTGAAACCGACAGGACTCTTCGGAAGGGAGCAACTCTAAAATGAAAACATTATTTAAACCCTTTGAATCGTTCATAGATGGTAGCATCGGGCGACGTAATCTGGGCATGGTCGTTATGGGACTTATCATTGTCTTTTTCCTCTGGTTTCCAAACGACCCATCACAATCGAACTATGCAAAAACTGTCTTTATCAGTGGATTCTTCTATGCGATTATGTCCTCAAGTTGGGCGCTCTTAGCAGGGATTGCTGGACAATTCTCATTTGGGCATATGGCATTTATGGGCATTGGTGCATATGTTGCAGGTCTAGTCGCACGCGATGGTATTATGTTTGCTACACTCGGCATCGCAATTACGCCTGAGTCAATTACAGCAGTTGGCGCAATCCTTGTCGGGACAATCATTGCAGGTCTAGTTGGTCTGCTTGTCGGTTGGCTATTACTACGCTTACGCTCATCCTATCTCGCCCTATTCACAATTGCGTTCTCCGAACTGTTCCGCATTGTTGCACTCACAGAATATGATTATACAGGCGGTTCAAATGGCTTATCCTTACGCCGTTTGATTGATATGGCAGATGTAGATGCAGCACGTCAGACAGAATATTATCTGATGTTTGCTTTGTTGATCGCCTCACTCGGTCTCATGTATCTGGTCTCAAATTCGCGAATAGGCTTGTTCCTAAGGGCAATGCGAGAAGACGAAGACGCGGCATCAGCACTGGGTGTCAATGTCATTATGTATAAAGTCCTGATTTTTGTCTTTACTAGTATGATTGTCGGCTTGGCAGGTGCAATATTTTATAGCAATGTTGGTTCAGAGCGGATTATCCCCGAACAGCTAGAGATTTTACAGATGTCACTCGTCATCGCTTATGCTGTGATTGGTGGGATGGAAAGTCTCTTAGGGGCAGCAGCAGGTGCATTTATTTCGCGCTACTTGCTCGAAGCAATGCGTGAGGTCGTTATCTCTTTACCCTTAGGTATGACAATGTCTGATGGATCTGATGCAATTGTTTGGGAGACGGGTGCGTGGCGGTTTGCATTATTTGGACTCGTCATGATTCTGACATTACGATATATGCGTAATGGACTGTTATTCCCAATCATCAGTTGGTTCCAAGGGCGTGGTGCTGTCATGCAAGAAACAGTCTCTATCCGTAACACTGACGATGATGAGAAACCAAAACAGGAGGATAACCATGAGTAATATCAAACTAGAACTCACTGATATTTCTAAACGTTTTGGCGGGAATCAAGCGGTTAATAATGTTTCCTTCACCATCGACAAACCTGAATTAGTCGGTTTAATTGGTCCCAATGGTGCAGGTAAAACGACACTTACAAACATGATGAGTGGGATGTTGAAAGCTAGTAGTGGAACAATCTATCTTAATGGCAAGCGGATTGATGGTTTAGCGCCATATGATGTTGCTCGGTCAGGGTTAGGTCGAACATTTCAGGTAACGCGTGCGCTAAGTCGTATGACCGTTATGGAAAACATGATGGTTCCTGCTTTAGCCATGAACCCCAGAGCTAGACGGGGTGACTTAGAAGATAAAGCCCGAGAAACCCTGAAATTTCTGACGATTAACCATCTAACTAACGAATATGGACGTGCTTTGAGTGGTGGACAACGTAAATTACTAGAGCTAGGTCGCCTACTCATGCTCAATCCATCGGTTATCATCTTGGATGAGCCATTCGCTGGTGTGCATCCACGCTTACAAGAGACCATCTATGAATATATCCATCGGGTGCATCGTGATGGGAAAGCCATTATCTTAATTAGCCATGATATGGGGGCAGTCTTTGAATTAAGTGAACGGCTGATTGTACTCAATTTTGGCACATTGATTGCCGATGGCGACCCCAAAGATGTCAAGAATGACCCAACAGTCATCGAAGCCTATCTCGGTGAAGACGAGGATGAGGAGTAGCACATTATGTTAGAAATCAAAGATTTATATGTTGGATATTATGCCGATTTGCATATCTTGCGTGGACTCAACCTCAAAGCAGAAAAAGGTAAAATCACAACGATACTGGGTGCGAATGGTGTCGGGAAATCGACATTATTAAAAGCAATCTATGGCTTTCTAAAACCCCATAGTGGGCAAGTTTTGGTGGATGGAAAAGACGTGACAGGCACACCCACCCACGAACTTATTTCACAGGGCATCAGCTATATTCCCCAACAACCGGGGGTCTTTAAATTTATGAGTGTGCGCGAAAATCTGATGATGGGCGCATGGACATTCCAAAAAGATAAAGCACGGATTGAAGCCAAAATTGAGGAGAACTTTAAACGTTTTCCAATTCTACGGGAAAAACAAAACGAAAATGCTGGTAATCTATCGGGTGGTCAGCAACGCATGGTCGAAATTGGTCGAACCCTTATGACAGACCCCCAAGTCATTCTTGTAGACGAACCAACAGCAGGTCTTGCAAAGATGCTGAGTGAAGAAGTCTATCGTATGTTAGTCGATTTACGTGACCGTGAAGGCTTGACTATCTTATTGGTTGACCAAGAAATTCGTGAAGCACTCAAAATTGCCGATTATGTCTATGTTCTGGAACTTGGACGTAATAAATTTGAAGGACCTGCTGATGAATTTACAGACCTTGAAAAAGCGTTCTGGGCGTAAGTAAACATCAATACAATTTAGATATATTATGGGACAGTAAACATGCTGTTCCATTTTCAATTAAGGGTAAAGAGATGCCTTCAGTCAAATTTGATGTGGTCATTATTGGTGCTGGAATTGCTGGCATTGCAACAGCTTATTACCTTGCCACTCAGTATAATATCACCAACATTCTATTGGTCGATAAACGTCCCCCCATGACCTATACCAGCGATAAATCAGGGTCAAATTATCGTAATTGGTGGTCGCATCCTGCCATGATGCAACTTGCTAATCACTCCATAAACCTCATGGATGACCTAGCGAAACAAACTCATAATATCTTTAATATGAATCGTCGCGGTTATGCTTATTTCAGCCGAAACAAAGGTATATTACCGAGTTTAAAGCATTACAACAATCCTGACATGGGCGAAATCCGTGTGCATGAGTCAACACAAAGCAGTTATCAGCCGAATGAAAACCCACAACTAATGGGTGCAGATGTATTGATTGGGAATAGCCTGATTCAGCAATATGCCCCCTTTGTATCAGGTGATATAGAGTCCATGATCCATGTTCGGCGTGCAGGTTGGATTAGCACACGGGTTATGGCACAGCATATGCTCGATACGGCAACGCAAATAGGTTTGCTCGAACTACGTGGCGAGTTAATCAATATTGAATTTGGGAATAATTCAACGACGGTCACAATACAGACACAACAAGGCGAACAACATATCACCACATCAAAGCTGTTATTGGCAATGGGTCCCAATATAGCAACACAGAAAAACATACTCGGACAAGATATACCGCTAGAAAATGTCTTTCACCAAAAAGTCATGCTATGTGATGAAGGTGAAATCATCCCATCCAACATGCCTTTCATGATTTTTCGGGATACGCCTATAGCGGACTTTTCATCAAGTGAACGCGACTATCTCAAACAACACACGGGGACAGACGATATACCTGGGAATTTCCATATTCGTCGGGTTAATCCTCGCTGGATTCATGTCGGTTGGGCATTTAACCGTCAATCATCATCCACCTTAGACGATGCACATTTTGAGGACTTGTTTCCAAAAGTCGTTTTGAAGGGTATTTCATCATTTATCCCAACACTTGCACCCTATGCTGAACATATCCCACAACCCATACAAATCTCTGGTGGCTTTTATACACGCACACCCGAAAATCTCCCGATTATCCAAGAGACAACCCATAAGGGACTGTATGTGATTGGCGCATTATCAGGCTTTGGAGTCATGATGGGATGTGGCGCAGGCGAAATCATGAGTCGTCTCATCACTGAACAAGACACCCCTGATTACATCAATCAATTTTCAATCAACCGATACGATAACCCTGATTATCAAAAAACGATGTTGGCGTATGGGTCAGGTGAACTCTAAACCGAGTCAAATGCCAACGGGTCACGGTTGACATCTTTATAGTAGATATAGGTACTTTGAGTTTTACCAATCGCACAAAACCACTGTGGGCAATATGACCCCATCCAAATCGTATCTCCAGCTTGTATAGGATACCAGTCATCATCTAAGCGATAGATACCCTGCCCCTCAAGTAAATACAGACCATGCTCCATGATATGCGTTTCGACAAAAGGCAAGGCTGTTCCTGTTTGGAAGGTAAACAAGTTAACCGCCATATCAAACTCAATCGTATCAGGTAGCAATGTTCTGACTCGTGCATTGTCATCACCCATAAATGCTGTGCCATCCCCTGCCCACGCATGACCAAAGACTGCTGTAGGATACCCTATTGTCAGACTAGATTGTGTGTAAGGTTTCTCAAATAAGAGTAACTGTGCTTCTGTTGTGGCAGTGATACTATGATTGGTATTGGCAGGGATATATGCAAAGTCGCCGACATGTAACAGGTGTGACTCTCCACTGATTTTTATATTTACATCACCATCCACAACATACAAAAAGCGTTGCACATCCTGTAAAGGCTGTCCTGCACTAGCATTTTCTTCCATAAACGCCAGATATTGCACAAAACGCGGACGCTTGAGCATATGTGGAGAAATGAGAACGATCACTTGTGTATCTATCCAACCTGCCAATGACGACTTTATGTGTCCATCAGGTGCAATAAAAGCATGATTTGCTTTTACAGTGGTACGTGTCTGTCCGAGAGGGTGCATATTTTATCCTTATCTCACAGTTGTTGGATACCCGATTGGGTCAATCATGGCTTCAATTAATATGGGCTGACCTGCTTCTATGGCATCATGAATGGCTGACGCACAGGCTTGTTTTGTATTTACCTGTCGATAATCAACTTCATAAGCACGAGCAATATGTTCATACTCAGGATTGCTAAATTCTGTCCCGAACACTTCGCGTCCACGTCGTTTCTGCGCTGAGCGAATCAAGTCTAATGCCGAGTCATTCATAACCACAACAATCACAGGTAATGCTAAATCCGATAATAATTTTAGCTCACCCATCACCATTGCAAGACCAGCGTCCCCCGTTATACAGATACTCGGTTTCCCTGTAATCTGTGAAGCAGCTATTGCACTCGTCAGACCAAAACCCATTGCCGATAAGCCATTCGATACAAAATAGGTATTCGGTTTTCTCGCTTGCCAATTGAGCGCAGTAAATATTTTATGTGAGCCAACATCGGTTGTAATGATGATGTCATCGGGTGTACTTTCTCGAATAGCAGATAAAACATCTTGTGGAAGCATTGTACCTTGTTGTGCGTCAGGAAGTTTAATTGCACTTTGAGATAATTTAAATTGCTCGACTCGCGCTTGCCCCCAATCATCATTGATTTGATAATCCAGCGAAGGCATGAGACCGCTCAACAAAGCCGATAGTTCACCCACATATTCAAGCTCACTAGGGATACGAGGGTCTTGATTTTCCCAGTTCGCTATCCAGATAAGAGGTTGATTCTGATGCCACGGTTTAACTAGCTCAACGACATCAAAGCCAATCGCTAGAATACAATCCGATTCATCTAATAGGTCGTATACGGGGTCAGTCCGTGTTAGCCCAATTGTGCCAGCAAATAGCGGATGTTCAGCCGATAATGCGCCTTTGCTTTTGGGTGTATCAATCACAGGAGCATTGAGTGCTTCCGCCAATTTTTGAATATCGGAATAGGGTTTATCTTTTTCTAGTCCCAAGCCAACAATAATAATCGGCTTCCTACTATCCTTTAAAGTGGAGTGTATGGACGCGATAGTATCCGTCATATTGACAATTGATGCTTGAATATCACTCGATAATGATAAAGGTGCAATCTCTTTCAGAGCCACACGGTTATTTATACCCAGATGAACAGGACCAGACCGTCCAGAAGTCGCCATATGAAGTGCATGATGAATCGTCGAAACGGCTGTATTGCTCTCTAACTCGGCGGTGAATTTGGTAATCGGCGCGAAGCAGGCTTGCAAATCAATCACCTGATGCGTATGTGTGCCTATCAAATAAGGGTCAGTCTGTGCAGTCAATAATAAAACAGGGGCTCGGTCAAGATAAGCATGAGCCAAGCCCACATAGGCATTGGTTGCACCCGGTCCGAGTGTGGTTAAGGCAACACCAATTTTACCTGTCAGACGCGCTGATGTTGCCGCCATAAAACAGGCTGAACTTTCATTTTTGACCAACACAAAATCCATACCGTGTTGCCGAATCGCATCAAGCAATTCAACATTTTCACCACCGGGTAATCCATAAACAGTCTCGACACCAACATCGGATAATTGTCCCACAAGATATTCTGTGACAGTTGTCATATATTTCCTACTCCAATCTATAGCTACGATTATCCGCACGAAACAACATCTGTCAAACGACACGCTTTTTTTTGTCCGCTTCTGCAAGTATGATAAATCTTAATTTTTACGGGTTGAGGGGTGAATTATGCAATTTTTAAGCGTCGGCAAATCAGGAACATTAGCTTTAAACGAAAAGACAAAACAAATAGAAGATGCTGGCAAACCGATCTATAAATTTGGATTTGGAGAATCGCCATTTTTGCCACCATTACGCGTTCAAGAAGCCTTCAAGTCCGCAGGGCATCGCAAAGATTATACACCTGTCGCAGGTCTGCCCGAATTACGTGAGAAAATCGCCGAATTTCATAGTGAAGCCGACGGTTATCCGATTGATGCCTCACAAATTTTAGTCGCCCCAGGGACAAAGCCTTTACTCTATAATTTAATGCACGCCTTCGAGATAGCAAACGTCTTTCTGCCTGCCCCATCATGGGTATCGTATGCGCCACAAGCAAAAATTGCCCATCATGATGTCTTCAAAATCCCAAGCAGTTATGCAGACCGTTGGCGTATCACCCCAGACTCATTAGACAAGGTTCTATCACAACATAGCCAAGCCGATAAATATAATCTGATGGTGCTAAACTACCCAGGGAATCCCGACGGTTTGACCTATTCACGAGCAGAATTAGAAGCCCTCACCGTCGTATTGAGAAAACATCAAGTTTGGGTCATTTCTGATGAAATCTATGCTCTACTCCACCATGAGGGGCAACATGTATCACTTGCGAGTATCTATCCTGAACGGACAATGGTCACAACAGGCTTATCCAAATGGTGTGGTGCTGGTGGATGGCGGCTCGGTGCATTGATTTTACCCCCCGATGCGCCTGCTGGTTTAACATCTGCTATGGTTGGCTTAGGCTCGGAAACTTATTCTTGCGCCCCAGCCCCCATACAAGTTGCGGCATTAAGTGCATATGAACTTGATAGCGATTTACACCAATATCTATCGGGGCAACGCCAGATATTATCTGCCATCGGTCATCGTATCTATACTGAAATATCATCCGCAGGCATAAATGTCCATCCACCACAAGGCGCATTTTACCTATTATTAGATTTCAGCCCATTTGCAGATACGTTTAAAGCGCAAGGCATAACAACAGATATGCAACTCTGCGAGAAATTACTGGACGAAACAGGGGTCGCGCTTTTACCGGGGACAGCATTCGGGATGTCAGCAGATGCGTATACTGCAAGGCTTGCCTATGTTGATTTTGATGGTGTATCCGCTTTAGATGATATTTCATCACTTGATAATGATGCCGAATCTTATGTATCCCAATATGCTGAAAAGATGTTAGACGGTATCCAAAAGCTCAATACATGGCTCAATTAGCTAAAAAATAGAAGTGAGATGCTCAGTATCAATAAAGGTATCATCAATAGCCACTGAAAAGTTTCTTGATTAATACGGTCGATAACAGCTCTTGCTCCTGCAATAGCGAAAGGGATAATGATGAGTACCCAGCTAATGCTGAGTAGTTTCTGCACATCTAAAATACCGATGGCAATAAAACCGGGTAGCTTTGTTAAGTTGATAATTGCAAAAAACAAAGTTGTTGTACCCACAAAACTACGGGGTGTCATGTTGGGTTGGAGCAATAGATAGGCTGTAAACGGTGGTGCGCCAACATTTGCCAGTGCAGAGCCAAACCCTGATGCCCAACCTGCTATCCAGCCATGCCAATTTTTCGGTTGATACTCAATTGATTTGAGTCGATCACTGAGGATTTTGAACATTACAGCAACTAAGGTAAGCCCACCGATGATTCGCTTAAGTGTCACCGCATCAATATCTTTCAGCAATAATGTACCAAAAACTACACCAATCAGCCCCGGAATGAGCATCAGCAAAATATATCGCTTATCCCATTCTTTCCAATAGAAGTATAAGGCAAAGACATCTGCAAACATTAGCAAGGGTAGAACAAGCCCAACCGCTACTTGAGGTTCAACAATGCGCGTTAGTAGTGGTACAGATAATGCGACAGGCACAGGACCGCCCAGTCCACCTTTTGATAAGCCAACTAAGATGCCAACAATTGCAAATATTAGGATTTCTTCCATCAGGGTCACTCATTTTCGATGTAAGGTCAAAGATAGTTATTATAAGCCACTTAGAAAGCAGTTACGAGTATCGGCATATTCTGACCCATTGATAGCTCATTCTACAGCTTGCAAACCTTAATCTAGTTTTTATGCCTCTTATGCGTATAATTTTTAGCCCACTAACTACGCAAAGAGGAGAATAGCAATGGATGCAAAGCGACTCAATGATGAAGGACGTGAGCTTTGGAATAATAAAGCATCGTTTTGGGATGAGATGCACGGCGACCTCGGCAATCAGTTTCACCAAACATTAATTAGCCCATCAGTTGAGGAATTGCTTGACCTAAAAAAAGGTGAACGAGTATTAGATATTGGGTGTGGAAATGGTGTTTTAGCTAGACGGTTAGCTGAATTAGGTGGACAAGTCACAGCTTTTGACTTCAGCAGTGAGTTGATTAAATTAGCCAAAGCCCGTGAACATCAAGGTGAACCGATTAGTTATCATGTTATCGATGCAACCGATGAAGACGCGATGGTGGCATTAGGTGAAGGGCAATTTGACGCGATTGTCTGTACAATGACAATGATGGATGTCCCGACCATTGTTCCCATGTTCAATGCCGTAAAACGCCTATTAAAAGAAACAGGGCGATTTGTATTTTCCACCGCTCACCCAGCCTTCAACTCCAACAATCCCATTTTTGTGCATGAAAAAGAAGACCGTGACGGCGTTATCTCTGACCATTATGCTGTCAAGCTTCGTGCTTACTTAGATATTCCGCCTGTCAAAGGGTCTGGTTCACCGAATGAACCCAACCCACATTATTATTATCATCGCCCACTGCATGAGTTGCTCGGCACTGCTTTTGCATCTGGGCTGGTGCTAGACGGGCTACTTGAGCCAGCATATCCACCAAAAAGTGCGAACACAACAGAACGTCTCGCATGGCAGAAACTCTGGCAGATTCCACCTGTAATCACAGGGCGATTCCGCATCGGCTAGATAGATGGATTATCCGCTGTCAAAATAGCTGATTGATATGTCCCACCTGCATAAGTTTCTAATAGACTGAGTAAGTCATTCACAGCACTTTGAATATCGACTAGGGCAGTGTCATGATGAGCTTCGACAGTAATAATAGCATCGCTTGTATTATCATTGGCGGCACTGGTTGCACTTTGTCGCCAACACCATCGGCGCGCAATCACCATTTGTTTCTCATCCGAAAAGATAACTTCCCCAACTTCTGGATGTAAGATGTCATCATTCCCTAATTCGATATATGTCTCTGTCCCATCGGAATAATGAACCCTGATTGCGCCTTCGATTTGACGGGTATCAAAAATCGCGACGGGTAAACCATAAAGAATGCTCACTAAGTTGCCGATGTCCACCAATGTATTGATAATTGGGATATCCCCTTTTTTGGTCAAGCGACGCAAGAGAGCCTCGGCAGCACTTCGGTATTTAGTCGGGGATACACCAAATGCACTAATCGCCTTACGCCATGCACTCAACGATGCTAGCTCACTCAAAGGTGTATCCCCAATACGGCTTTTAACTGCCTCTTGTTCTAAAAGATAGCCAGATTTTAGTTCATCCGATGTTGGTGGATTCGACATGCCACTTGCAATAATCACCCCACCAACGATGTTTGGATAGTTCTCGATAATTTGTTCATCATATTGAAAGTGCGTCATGCGAGTTTAATCTCCAATGGCAGGAACAACCTGACCTTCTAATGTGTTTAAATATCGGACAATCCATATCCAGATAATCAACGGAATCGTTGCAACAGCTGCTAAGCCAAATACAATCGTTTGTATATTTTCAATACCAACACGATCAACCAATAAACCTATCGCTAATACAACGATTGCTTGTATAAATTCAAACCCAGCAAAGTCAAGCGAAAACATACGTCCCAGATATTCATCAGGCACAAGTTTCTGAATAATAATTGAACTATATGTCCAATTAATCGAGCTTCCCATTGCCCGTAAAACAACAGCAAGTGCGAGTAATTCGAGTGAGGGTGCAAATCCCCAGAAAATCCATCCCACAACAATCATCATAAAGCCAAAAATCACCAATTGTCGTAAAACACGGACTGTTCCATCACTGAACGCATTCGTCAGGATAGGACCAATGATTGCACCGATACCAAATGCCGCCCACAAAATCGCCATTGAGGTCGTCCCTTGTTCACCGAGGACAAAAATCTGAGTCCCGTAGATAATGAGTAAGGTATCTACACTGGTAAAGCTCTGTCCTGACTTAATCAAAATAGCAGCCATCGTTGCTGGATGTTTACGTATATAGCGCAGACCCTCCCTGAATGTACGCTCAGATTTATCCATTACAACACGGACTTCTTGCCCAATCTCTGAACGCGGACTTTCAGGCACAGTCAGAGTAGCAACAATTAAAGCGGAGGCGATAAATGTACCCGCATCAATAATCAGTGCTGTTTGGATACCAAATAATTCGGCAACAATCCCACCGATAATCGCACCAATTGCCAACATCGCTGACCATGTGACACTACTGAGGGTATTCCCGATGACGAGTTGGTCACGATATAGGACACTGGGCATAAGGGCGTTACGGGCAGGTTCAAAAATCGACGAAATCAAAAATTGAATCACTGTAAACACATAAATGAGCGGAAGAAATTCAGGACCTTGTGTAGTGATGAGCAAGCCCAATACAGCCAATGCCCGTAACACATCACTGATAATCAGCAATCGCTTACGGTCAAAGCGGTCAGCTAAGACACCCGCATATGGACGCATGAGTAAAGGCGGAATCAGGCGGGCAACTAAATAACCACTAACAGCCAGCCCCTGATAATCTGTACCCTCTGTATAAATAACAATCAATGCTGATATGACAATCGTATTAAACCAATCGCCTAATAAGCTAACCACTTGTGCCGACCACAGCTTGGCAAAGTCGGGGTTACTTCGTAAGAGTCTAATATAGTCCATAAATTTATCCTTTTAAGTGCATCCCATTAGTGTACATGGGGATAGTTCGAGTTGAAAGTTACAAGTCTAGAGTAATAGAGAAATAACCACAAAGTAGCGAAGAACACAAACAAAAAACATAATTTAAACTCAACTAGTTTGGTAGATGGTAGATATGAGAGCCACCGAATACAATATATTTAAGAGAAAGCTAATAACACATTGCATTTACAGATGGGTAAAATCATGGGTTCAAAACTACAATCCGCCATTGAACGAGCATGGCATTTTAATGGTGTAAAAAATAAGGACTGGACACCCTACATCCATGCCTTCGATGCAAATGGCTTATATTTAGATATGTGCCTCGTGCCTATTGGTGAATTTATGATGGGCGGTGAATCAGGATATGATAATTCCTATCCTATTCATAAGCAAGTTATTGACACGCCATTTTGGGTAGCTGTTCACCCCATTACAAATGCACAATGGCGACATGCCGTTCAGCACAATGCAGTCACGATTCCAAATGAGGCTAGCGAATACAAGGATACATCTAAAAATCAGCATCCTGTTGTCGGCGTGACATGGCATCAGTGTCAAAACTTTGCAAATTGGCTGGGTGCAGAATGGGCTTTACCGACGGAAGCAGAATGGGAATATAGTGCGCGAGGAGTGGAATCTTTAGCCTACCCTTTCGGAAATGATTTCCAAGCAAATCTCGTGATTTATAAAGGTAATTCATATAAGCAGAGTGGTGAGGTTGGAAAAAGACCTAAAGGAGCATCATGGGTTGGTGCGCAGGATATGGCAGGCAATGTCTGGGATTGGACAAATAGCCAGATAAAAGACTACCCATATGACACGAAAGACGGGCGCGAAGATATGGATTCAACCGACAATCGTGTTTTACGGGGTGGGTCTTGGCTCAATATCGCATCCGAAACACGCGCCACCTGTCGTAACGACTATGACCCAAAAGGCTATCATGAGTTAATCGGCTTCCGTCTGGTGCGGTCTATTGGTTAATTATCCTGGATACGGTATCTATTTCGGTTGAACTTTTAAATTGCACATAGGAGTATCAGCAGATTGTATGTCATGTTTTTGGTACTTCGTTGTTGGTTTTTGGTAAATCACAGAGCTTCACGGCATCATTTACCAATTGTCAATAACAAAAAACCAATAACAATGACCTGTTAAAATGACTTGTTCTGAATCCCAACCGACTTCGATACATGAAAATATGAGTTATTGAGCATTGTTGGATAGAATAGGGACATTATAGAAGTCACTTATTTTTAGGATAGATGATGAGTAATGACCTTATTTTCATGACTGCAACAGAGCTTGCACAGAACATTCAATCCAAACAGGTATCAGCGGTTGAAGTTCTAGAAGCACATCAACAACAAATCGATAAAATAAATCCCAGCGTCAATGCGATTATCACCCATACCCCCGAACTGGCATTAGAAATGGCACAAGAAGCAGATGCCAAGCTCATGCGTGGTGATGAAATTGGTGTGTTACATGGTTTACCGATTGCCCACAAAGACCTCGAAGATACAGCTGGGATACGAACAACCAGTGGGTCACTTGTTTTCAAAGACCACATTCCCGAAGAAGATGCCTTGCTGATTCAACGGCTTAAACAAGCGGGCAGTGTCACACTCGGGAAAACCAACGTCCCCGAATTTGGTGCTGGCTCACATACTTTTAACCCTGTATTTGGCGCAACCCATAATCCCTATGATTTATCAAAATCATGTGGTGGGAGTAGCGGTGGTGCGGCAGTCGCATTAGCCACAGGCATGATTCCGATAGCCGATGGCAGTGATATGGGTGGGTCGTTGCGTAACCCTGCTAGTTTTTGTAATGTGGTTGGCTTCCGCCCTTCCCCCGGTAGAGTCCCTGATTATCCATCAGCGCGCGGTTGGAATCCTTTATCGGTTGTTGGTCCTATGGCTCGTACCGTAGAAGATGTAGCTTTGATGTTACAAGCGATTGCTGGTTATGACAGCCGTTCACCGATTGCAATTCGTGAATCCGCAGACATCTTCGCACAGCCATTAGAGCGTAACTTTACAGATGTAAAGATTGCATGGAGTCCCAATCTGGATGCTTTTGAAGTTGACCCACGCGTAACTCGTACCATTGAAAAGCAACTGTCTATTTTTGGTGACTTGGGCTGTACTGTCGAACAAACACAACCCGACTTCCGCGATGCCTATGATATATTCCAGACTTTACGGGCTGTTGGCTATGAAGCATCATTTACAGATTTATTTGCAGAACATGGTGAAGAAAAGTTTAAAGAGACAATACGCTGGAACGCAGCATTAGGAAAAAGTCTAACAGGCGCACAAATCAGCCGTGCCGACATCAAACGGACAGAACTCTATCATCGGGTGCGTGAGTTTATGGAAACCTACGAATTTTTGATTTTGCCCGCTGTACAAGTCCCACCCTTCCCAATCGATGATGAGTACCCAACCGAGATTAACGGCAAACAAATGACGACTTATCTGGATTGGATGATGGCATGTGCTTATATCACCATCACAGGCTTACCCGCAATTTCTGTCCCATGTGGCTTTACTGATGAGGGTTTACCTGTTGGATTACAGATTGTGGGTCGCCCTTTTGCAGATTTCGATGTTTTGCAGTTGGCATATGCTTTCCAAGAAGCAACATTATTCTATCAACAAAAGCCAGCAATTGTCACATAATTAAGTGCAATGGTTAGGGGTGCTTTGTTATACTCGGACAATTTAAAATGATTATGTGCAGGGACGGAGTTATAAATTGGAACTTACATTATTAAATTGGGTATTGGCTTTATTACCTGTCTTGACCGTATTAGTCTTGATGGTTGGATTTGGTCAAGGTGGCAGTCGAGCTGGGAGTGCCGCGTTTGTGGTCGCATTGGTGCTAGCATTAACTGTGTTTGGAGGTGATTTAACCCTCGTTGCAGTCGCGGTTGGAAAATCTGTATTATTGGCATTGGATGTTCTCTATATTGTGTGGATGGCATTATTTTTCTACAACGTCACCAATGAAGCAGGAACTGTCGGATTGATTGGTCGCAGTCTTCCCCGTTTGACCTCTGACCGCGCCGCGCAAAGTTTGCTGATTAGCTGGATATTTGTCTCGCTATTACAAGGTGTTGGTGGCTTTGGTGTGCCTGTCGCAGTTGTTGCTCCCTTACTGGTTGGGCTTGGTTATACCGCAACACAATCTGTGATTATGGCATCTTTAGGACATGGCTGGGCAGTCACTTTTGGCTCGCTGGGAACATCGTTTGTAGCACTCACTGCCGTCACAGGTCTACCAGGAGAGATGCTCGCTCATGATGCGGCATTGGTTCTCGGCTTTGCTTGTTTAATCAGTGGTGCATTGGTCGCTTATGTGAGTGCAGGTTGGCAAGGCTTTATCCGTAGTATTCCGATGTTATTGATTGTCGGGACAGTCATGGGTGTGACTCAGTGGTGGATTGCAACCAATGGCATGTGGACACTTGGCTCAACATCAGGTGCATTAGCAGGTGCAGTTGTCGGTGTACTTTATGTTTTATCGCCTTTAAACCCAAGTAAAGCCAAGCCTAAAAATGATGATGATGAACCCGAATCTCGGAGTTTGATCTTAGCTATCGGCGCATATGTTATTTTGCTTGTCCTTGCCTTTTCAACCAACCTCATCCCAGCATTAGAGCAAATTGTAGATGTCATCAAAATCCAGATTCAGTTCCCAGCCGTTTCGACTTCATTTGGATGGGAAGTTCCCGCAGAAGCGGGGCGTTCAATTAGTATCTTTGGTCACCCCGGCGCAATTCTATTTTATGCAGGTGTTTTGTCCTTTTTTATGTATCAACGCGCTAACTATTATGAAGAAGATGGTATTTGGGGCAAAATCTGGGGTAAAGTCCGTAAGTCTGCGACCAAATCAACGATCTCAATTTTAGCTTTAGTCGCGATGGCAGCCTTGATGACCCATACAGGGATGACACAAATTATTGCACGAGGCATTAGCGAAACCTTTAGTGATTCTATCTATCCCCTATTTGCACCCTTCATCGGAACTTTAGGGGCATTCATGACAGGTAGTAACACCAATTCCAACGTGGTGTTTGGTGCATTACAACAGGAGACTGCCAAGTTATTGGGCTTGAGTATCCCGATTATTTTGGCTGGACAAACGGCTGGGGCATCCTTAGGCAGCGTTCTTGCCCCTGCGAAGATTATCGTCGGTTGTAGTACTGTTGGATTAAGTGGAGAAGAAGGTCCTGTCATACGGCGGATGCTCATCTTAGGTTTAATCCCAGTGGTTTTTGTTGCTGTCTTTACATTTGTAAGATTAGGATTATCGACATGATACGATTAGCAATTGTTGGCACAGGAAATATCGCAAAAACACACGCACAAGCCATTGAAGAGCTCGATAATTGTGAATTGGTTGCACTCGTCAATCATCGACTGAAATCAATGGCACTCTTTGGACAAGAATTTGATGTATCGCGCCAATATATGAGTATTACAGATTTACTCGATGCTGGTCATGTTGATGCTGTCATCATCTGTACACCTAATGCCTTGCATGCCAAACAAACTATTCTAGCATTGCAAGCAGGTGTGCATGTCTTGGTCGAAAAACCAATGGCAATGAATGCAGAAGAATCTCAACAGATGCTAGACATCAGCCGTGAGACAGAAACCATTTTACAAGTCGCCCATTGTTGGCGGTTTGATGATGAGGTGCAATATGTACGTGACCAAATCGTATCAGGGGCTATCGGCGATATTATCCGCACAAAAGGCTATTCAACCCATGTCAATTGGGGTCCGCAAGGCTGGTTTACACAAAAAGAACTAGCAGGTGGTGGTGCACTGGCTGATATGGGGATTCATGCAGTGGACACAGTACGCTTTCTACTAGGAGACCCCATTCCGAAATCTGTCTACGCCAATATCGGGACACACTATGGAGATTATGATGTTGATGATACAGGTGTTATCACGATTAACTGGACAGATGGTTCGTCTTCCCTTATTGAGTTTGGCTGGTGGCAACCGCAAAGTGACGGCATCGCGGCATCTACTCAGTTTTATGGGACGCAAGGCTTTGCGAAATTATTCCCAACCACGATTGAGCAACTGAATATGGGGACACACCAACTTGAAGCGATTGATACCCCATATCCAGCTATCCGCGAACCCCATGTACCGCTATCTATTTATGTTAATCAAATTGAACATTTTATAGACTGCATCGAGAATGAAGCCCACCCCATAGCGGATGGAAAGGTTGGCATAGTCAATATGCAGATTATCGATGCGGCTTATGAGAGTAGTCGTATCGGGCAAGTCATCACAATAGACAATTAAAGGATATATCATGGATAAACTCGCAATATTCGGTGGCAAAAAGACACGCACAAAAGATTATCCAGCTTGGCCCGTCCATGATGAACATGATGCACAAGCCGTCGCAAATTTAGTCCGAACAGGGAATTGGGGTGGATTCCCCTACCCAGGTCCTGAGACAAAGAAGTTTGTTGATTCATTCATCGAGCTACAAAATGGGCAATATGGTGTTACGATGATGAATGGCACAATCACAATGGAGATTGCTTTACGGGCTGCAAATGTCGGATGGGGCGATGAAGTTATTATTCCAGCCTATACCTTTCAGGCAACAGCAACAGCCCCGATGGCAGCAGGCGCAATCCCTGTTATGGTCGATATTGACCCCGATACATTTTGCATTGACCCTAAAGCGATTGAAGCAGCGATTACAGAAAAAACCCGTGCGATTATCCCTGTTCATATCGGTTCACAAATGGCAGATATGGAAGCGATTATGCAGATTGCAGATAAGCACAATCTCATCGTCGTAGAAGATTCTGCGCATGCTCATGGTGCAATGTGGGATGGGCGAGGCGCAGGCACATTTGGACATTTTGGCTCATTTAGTATGCAATCAACCAAGAGTATGTCATCAGGTGAAGGCGGTTTGCTCTTATGCCGTAGCGAAGACTTAGCTTATCGTATTATGAGCATCATAGATTGTGGTCGTCCACATGACCCTGCTGGAGAAATATATACACTTGGTGGTAATTATCGCATGAGCGAAATGCAATCCGCTTTATTAAATGTCGCAATGGAACGCTTTCCAGACCAATTTGCAGAACGCGAAGCAATGGCGGATTATATGGATGAGGCACTCAGCGAAGTACAAGGTATCCGTATTCTTAAACGACATCCAAAACACGAAAAACGGTCAATCTATAAATATATCTTTGCTATAGACCCAGAACAATTTGGGGCAACAAACCAAGTTATTGCCAAAGCACTGATGGCAGAAGGAATCCCTTGCTGGCAAGGATACGATCCAATGTATCGCTATGACTTGTTCCAACCGCAGTTATCTCGCTTACCTGTTCCATCAGCATTTCCTGAGTATTTTGATTTTGATAAGATGCACCTACCTGTGACAGAGCGAATCAGCACACAAGAAGGTATGTGGCTGGATGAAAGTATTTTCCGTTCAGGTCAGGGTGGCGTAGATGATGTTGTATCCGCATTGGTCAAAATCCAGCATTGGTTATCCAAAGATGGGTCACTCGCAGAGCAAATTTAATAGTCAATTTACACAAGTGGCATCCTATCATTTCATTTCTAGAGAAAATCAATAATGCGCGATTATCATGCTATTGTTAGATTTATTGGCATCAAGACATTGATAAGCGACATATCAATTTGTGCATTTTAGACAATATTGAAGAATTCTGTTGACAAGGGTTTAATCATAGATTAAAGTTATATTAAATAAATTGGGAACGCTCCCAAACGATCAAACAAAAAAATTTAACACGTTTTGGGAACGCTCCCAAATTAAATATTATTGAAGATTATGTCTTTACAAAAAATCGCAAAACTTTCAGGTGTTTCAAAATCAACCGTCTCGCGTGTCATTAACAATGACCCCAATGTTAGTCCTCGGACACGCGAAAAGGTACTTGCCATCATCGAAGAACAACAATTTCAAGTTAATCCTGTAGCACGGGCGCTTGCAAGTCATCATTCGAAAATCATTGGGGTTGTTATCCCAAATGAAATTGGTGTGCTATTTGATACATCATTCTACTTTCCAACGATATTACGCGGTGTGTCTCAAGCAACCCATGACCGCGATTATGCGATGCTCTTGATGATAGGACATGATTCTGAAGATGATATACGATTTGCGCGACGGATTGTTCGTAATCAGATTATGGATGGCTTGATTATTGTCTCCCCCACGATTGGACATCCGATTGTTAGAGAACTAATTGATGCTGAATCAACATTTATCTCGGCTGATCGCATCGAACATGAGACATGGGATGCTAATTTTGTAACTGTCGAAAATATAGAATCGAGTCGGCAGGCTGTCAGTCATCTGATTAATTTAGGGCGTAGACGAATTGCAATTCTTCCCGGTGATCCGCGGATTATCGATTCTTTAGACCGCCTAGAAGGTTACAAAGTAGCCTTAGAAAATGCAGGAATCCCATATGACCCAGACCTTGTTGTACCCACCAATTATGGGTACGACACAGGATATGAGAGTATGCGAGATTTACTCAACAGTGATGTAGAGTTTGACGGTGTTTATGCAAGCCAATCTACACTTGCTGTCGGTGCAGTGAATGCCATATTAGATGCAGGTTTACGTTTACCAGAAGATATTTCACTCATTGCCTTTGATGATCTTGCAGATGCAATGAACCCACGCATTGGCATTAGTACCATGAGACAACCCGTTTTAGAAAAGGGTTATCAACTTGCAGATACATTAATTGACCTTATAGAAGGCAAGGTATCTGCACCAATACAGCGTTTCTTACCTACCGAACTGGTCATACGTGAGACTTGCGGTAGTTTGAAAAAAATTAGTACATAATTTTATATGGTAGAGACTGAATCATGAGTGATTGAATACATGCTTCGACCAAAAAGCTCAATCCTTCATAATCAGCCAACTACCACACTAGAGGAGGTGTTATACCCAAGATAAGGTCAAGGAACACAATCCAACTAAGTTTGTATTATATATTATGTTTCTGAGAGGATACTCATGAAAAAATTAGCAGGTTTACTTGTTACAGTCTTTGCTCTAATGAGCATTGTTCCAGCATTTGCTCAAGACCGTACCGTTGTTACATGGTTCGTTGGTCTGGGTACAGGTACAAATGAACAACAAATTGAAGCTCAAAATGCAGTTGTAGAAGCATTCAACGAATCACAAGAAGAAATCGAATTGGTCATCAACATTGGTGCGAACTTCGAAACATCACGCGACACAATGAGTACATTAATTGCAGCAGGTAATGCTCCTGACATCGTAGGTCCTGTAGGTGTTGGTGGTTCAAATGCATACATCGACCTATGGGCTGACCTCAATCCATTAGTAGATGCAAGCGGATATGACCTCAGCGCATTCGACCCAGCATTGGTTGACCTCTACCGCGACGGTGATGCACTATACGGTATCCCATTTGCTGTATTCCCATCCGTAACATACTACAACCGTAACCTCTTCGACGAAGCGGGTGCAGAATATCCACCAGCAGAATTTGGTGCAATGTACACCATGCCAGACGGCGAAGAACGTGAATGGAACTACGAAACAGTCCGTGAACTCGCAATGTTTATGACTGTTGATGCTGAAGGTTACGATGCAACAATGGAAGAATTTGATCCAAACAACATCATTCAATTTGGTCTAAACTTCCAATGGGCTGGACCACGTCTACAATGGACAGATATCCAACCAGAAGATTTCTATGACGAAGAAGCAAATGTCATCACAATTCCAGAATCATGGCGTACAGCAAATGAATGGTTACAAGCAGCTGTATGGGAAGATTACTTCATTCCTAATAACACATACGATTCAAGTGAATTACTCAATAGCGGTAACGCATTCTCCTCTGGTAACGTTGCAATGGCAATCGCACCACTCTGGTACACCTGCTGCCTCGGCGACAGTGTTGGCAACTTCGAATGGGACATGGGTGTCGTACCACAATCATTAGATGGTGAATACCACGTTGCAACCGATGCTGATACCTTCCGTATCACAAAAGATAGTGAGAACCCAGAAGCAGCATTCGTTGTACTTAGCTACTTGCTTGACCAAGGTGTTCCAGAATTGACTCCATTCTATGGTGCATTCCCAGCACGTCCAGAATATCAAGAAGCATTCCTTGATGGTCTTTTAGAACGCTACCCATGGGATTTGAGCTTGAACATCCCTGCTGACAGCCTTGCATACAACAACCCTGGTAACCAACATCACGAATCCTACTTCCCGAACTGGCAAGAAGGTCAAGATGCAATGAGCGCATACAATGCACGCTTAATTGGTGAAACAGGTGCAGAGCTTGATGTTGCAGCAGAACTCGATGCTCTCGAAGCAGAACTTAACGAGATTATCAACCGATAGAATATAAAGCATAATCTATCGATAACAATCTGGGGGCGGAGCAATCTGCCCCTTTATAAAACACCTCAGTAACACACTTCAAGCATTCATCTGTTAGATATATGTCGATGTGAGCAGACCCGCATGATGATATAGGTAAAGGATTTAAACTATGGCGAGTGGACAAATTGCGGCAACGCAAAGACCCAAAGCGAGGAAACAGGCGCAAGGTCTTGAACGACAACAAAAACGATGGGGACTCATTTTTTTGTCACCATGGATCATAGGGTTTTCGCTGTTCACGGCACTCCCTATTCTAATTTCTTTATATTGGACATTTACAGATTTTTCTTTAGGCTCTGGTGAACCCCCTGTATTTATCGGCTTAGCCAATTGGCAACGTCTTTTTAGTGATGCAGACACATTACTCTCACTATCTGTAACTCTGAGATTTGCAGTTATCGCAGTTCCCGTTGCAATCTTACTGCCTCTTGGAATAGCAGCCTTACTAAATGCCGAAAGTTTAATTGGTAAACCGTTTTGGCGCACATTATTTTACATGCCCTATATGGTGCCACTGGTATCAGGCATTTTTATTTGGCAAGCCTTCCTCAATGGTCAAACTGGTTGGCTCAATCGTATCTTACGATTATTTGGATTCGAAAGTGAGACGTTCCAGCCCATGCTAAATAGTTTAGGCTTCGACACCTTACCCAATTGGTTAGAAGATGAACGAACAGTATTATTTGGCTTATTATTAATGGGAATTTGGGGTTCAGGTAATGCGATGTTAACGATGTTAGCGTCAATGCAAGGTGTTCCCAAAGAATTATATGAAGCCGCGGATGTTGATGGCGCGGGTGCATGGAAGAAATTTACTCGCATTACGATACCGATGATTTCTCCAGTCATTTTCTATAACTTGGTTTTGGCTGTTATCGGACTCATGCAGTATTTTGTTGTCCCATATATTGTCTCTAGTGGTCAACCAGATGACTCTGTATTTTTCTTTAATATTCATTTTTACAAAACAGCATTTACCTTCTTTGATATGGGATATGGTGCAACCCTTGCGTGGTTTATCTTTATCATTTCATTGATATTGACCGTATTATTATTTACCACATCTGGACGCTGGGTATTCTATTCGGGAGGCGATTAAATCATGACTGAAACAACAATAAACAACACTTCTATAAATACATCTCCATACTTCAGCGAACAATTGCGGAACATATGGGTTGTCGGTATGCTCTTGATGGTTGCCTTCGGGTGTGGTGTCACCTATTTATTACCCTTTGGCAACATGGCATTGATTGCCCTAAAGGATAAAGAACAACAAGTTGCAAGTTCTACAGGCTCCATCTTACCTCTAGAAGTTGTGACTTTCGAATACGAAGGCGAAGAATATGATATTTACAATGTTCCATTGGGAGATGGCACAATCCCAGAGTTAGCTCTCGTCCAGCCCGGGAGACGGTCTAGCCAATTTGTAGATATCAATAACCCTGATTCAGAACTAATCGAATGGGAAGGCAATTGGCGTGGTCTCGAGCCTGTGACAATCTTAAATCCTCAATGGGGTAATTTTGAGGAAGCATGGACAGGTATCGATTTCCCACGCGTATTTGGTAATACACTCTATATAGCTATCGTCGGCATGGTTGGAACAATTATTTCGAGTCTGCTCGTAGGCTATGCGTTTGCTCGCTTTCCGATCCCCGGTAAGAATATTTTATTTATCGTTCTAATTGGGACGATTATTCTGCCACAACAAGTCACGCTGATTCCAACGTTTGCGTTCTTTACGTCAATTACAACAACCCTAAAAGATGTACTGGGGTCGATGGGTGTTCCAAGTTCTATCTTTGAGCCGCTTTCAGCGATTATTTCATGGTTACCTTTAACCCTGCCCCATTTCTTCTCAAATGCGTATAACGTTTTCTTGTTCCGCCAATATTTCATGACTTTACCGAAGGAACTTGATGAAGCGGCTATGATTGATGGTGCAGGACCACTTTATATTCTGACACGTATTATCATTCCTTTATCTTGGCCCGTGATTATTGCGGTTGGTTTGTTCCACTTTATTTATGCGTGGAATGATTACTTCGCACCATTAATTTACTTATTGGATGCCCGTGAGCTTCTCCCGATTTCGGTTGCTGTACAAGTATTTAACTTCCAATATGGCTCACGTCCTGAATTAATCCAAGCGACATCACTGATGGCGATGGTCTTACCTATTTTAATCTTCTTCTTCTCACAACGTATCTTCATGAAGGGTGTGATTTTGACAGGTGTTGATAAGTAGCTCATTTAGAAAACGAGTTTATATCGAAAACGATGATAAGGATTGTGTAGAACGCTATGAACAAGAGACTGATTAAAAGATTATTCTTACTGATTTGCTGTATAGGATTCATCAGCAGTATACAGCTACCACTTTCTGTGTATTCTCAGTCTGATGCTATCACGGTATCGATTGATGCTTCACAAATTATTGGCGATATTAGTCCGAATTTTCTAGGTATTAATCATGGTCCGTGGTCGGAAGTATCCCCACGGATGCAAGATAATGCCAATGCCTTGAACATAGCGTTCTTACGCTGGCCCGGTGGCAACTGGGGAGATCAATATAATATTACAGAGGCACAACTGGACCTCTATGTTTTACAAGCAGAAAACTGGGATGCGATACCAAGTGTTCATGTGCGCTTAGAGGGTGGAACACCTGAACAGGCTGCAGAGCTTGTACGCTACGCCAATATCGAAAAAGAATATGGTATCCAGTACTGGTATATCGGGAACGAACCGAACTTATTCGATGATTACACTTCGGAACGCTTTAGTACAGAGTGGCGTGAGTTTGCTTTAGCAATGCGTGAAGTTGACCCAAGCATTATTCTGATTGGTCCTGAAGTCAGCCAATTCCCAGATACTACAGAAAATGATCCCAATATGTCGATGCGTGATGTATGGGTACACGACTTTTTGGAGATGAATAGTGATTTGGTTGATATTGTTAGTGTCCATCGCTACCCTTTCCCGCTGATGATGGCGGGTGCGCCGACAACAAAAGAGCAATTGCGGAATAATGTTCCTAGATGGGCAACAGTTGTCTCCAACTTGCGTTCTATTATCGACGAAACAATTGACCGTGATATGCCGATTGCAATTACGGAAGTCAACTCTCATTGGAGCAATAGTGGTGGTGGTATTGCCTCACCAGATAGTTACTATAATGCGATTTGGTGGAGTGGTGTTTTAACAACCCTAATTCATGAAGATGTCGATATTGTTACCTATTTCATTTTATCAAGTGTTGGTGCAAATGGTCCATTCGGCATCCTAGACCGTTATGAACCACGCCCGACCTATTTCACTTACCTACTCTATAGTGAGATTGGACATACGCTTTTACAATCAAATTCATCAGACACCTATGTAACGAGTGTGGCAACCCAACATGATGATGGCACAACTATTGTGATTTTCACCAACCTCTACGAAGAGGGTACAGACATCACCTTAGATTTAACAGGATTCGAAGCATTGTCTTTGCAAGATTTGCGCTTACTCTCACCAGATATTCAAGCAGAATCGGTCAAAGCTGAGTATTATCTGCAAGGGAATACACTAAGTATCCCAGCTGAATCCGTGATGTTATTGCAGTATAAGTAATCTGTTAATTGGTGTTGTTTAGATTGGAATAAGCAGATGAATCGTGTGACTATCCGCAATATTGTAGTGTTCTGGCTTCTATGGAGTGTCATATTAATTGGGTTTATGCAGTATGCCCCATTTCGCTTACAACCTGTACGCCCAGATTTCACGCTCACATGGTCAGAATATGAAACCCATGAAGGCACAAATGATGATAAGCCTTATCTGAGTGACCCCTTCTTGAATTCACAAGTTGCTTGGGATAGCGAATTCTATCTTTCGATTGCAACAGTGGGTTATGATGACCCTGATATTCGCTTGGTCGAGCATCGTGACGACAAGTCAGACCCAACCGAGTATAGTATGAGCTATGCGTTTTTCCCCTTCTACCCTACCCTGATGAAAGTGGTTCGCCTACCCTTTGTGGCTCTAGGTCTATCACCCATTGCCGCATCAACAATGGCAGGTGTGATGGTTTCCTTGTTGGGGACATTGGCTGGCATGATAGCCCTCTACGATGTTGTGCGTGATGATTTAGGGGAAGACGGCGGTTTACGTGTCGGTTATATGATGCTCTTATTTCCAGCATCATTTTTCTTCGCAACAATCTACACAGAAGGTTTATTCATTGGACTGACATTCAGTAGCTTGGCATTGATGAGGCGTAAGCAGTTACTACCTGCTGCAATCCTCGCGATGTTCGCCACATGGACGAGGGCAGTCGGTATCGGTATGGTACTGCCATTACTCATTTCATGGTTTTTTACCTATCGTCAGGCAGAAAACAAGTCCTCTTTATGGTTTATATTGCCATTAATGGGCTTACCGATTTTGGCATATTTCATGTGGCGCATGGCATATGGTGTTCCCTTCGACTTTGTACAAGATAATTGGTTTGGGAATGGATTGTTTTTGTTAGACCGCACCAAAGAAGCATGGACTACCTTAATAGAACGTGCTTATGAAGTCCCAGAAACAGCCTTATTCGTGATTGTATCTCTAGGCTCTATGGCACTGGCGACTATAAGTTGTTTTGTGACAGCCAGACGATACCCACGACTTGCTATTTTTGGATTAATTTCACTCATTATCCCCATGACAAGTGGTTGGACAGGGACAAACAGTGCCATTCGTTATGTCTTAGCCATTCCGACATTATGGATTATGTTGGCGGACTGGGGGCGTTTTATTGTATTTGAACGGGCATGGGTCTTTGCAGGCACATTGTTATTGGCGATACAAGCATTTTTATTCTCATTCGACTTTTGGGTTGGATAACTATATACATTGACAAGGATTTAGATATATGAGCTTTCCAAAAGATTTTACTTGGGGTACAGCAACATCAAGCTATCAGATTGAAGGCGGTGGCTTAGATTATGGCAAAGGGGAATGTATCTGGCATCGATTCTCCCATACAGAAGGTAAAGTGTTTAATGGTGATACAGGTATGATTGCCTGTGACCACCTTCACCGTTATGCGGATGATGTCAAACTCATGGCTGGTTTAGGCGTTGATGCCTATCGTATGAGTATTGCATGGGCGCGTGTTTTGCCAGAAGGCATGGGTTCAGTCAATGAACAAGGCTTGGATTTTTACGATAAAGTCGTTGATACGTTACTTGAAGCCAATGTTACACCCCATGTCACCCTTTATCACTGGGATTTACCCCAAGCATTGCAAGATAAGGGCGGTTGGGAAAATCCAGATAGCGTCAAATGGTTTACAGATTATGTGGGGCTTATGACCGACACATTGGGTGATCGTGTGAAAAGTTGGATTACCCACAACGAACCCTATGTTATTTCTATGCTTGGTAACTTACTGGGAATTCATGCCCCTGGTAAGACTGACCCTGTTGCCGCTTATACAGTCGCGCATCATGTTTTGATGTCACATGGTTTAGCTGTTCCGATTATCCGTCAAAATTCACCTGACTCCGAAGTCGGTATCACCCTCGACCAAACCTACTCCAGTCCAAAAACCGATAGTTGGGAAGACAAAGCAGCAGCACGGCGATTTGCAGCACATCACAACGATTGGTTCTTAGAGCCAGTCTTTAGAGGGACATATCCAGCCGATCTAGTGAGCCTCCTAGAGCCCAAAGGCCTCTTCGATAAAATTAATCTCGATGATATTCAAGTTGCTTGCGTACCGATTGACTTCCTCGGTGTCAACTATTACACACAAAATCACGTTTTCCATCAAGAAGATGGTTTACTCGATTTGGGGTTTGCCCGTGATGATGATGCACCGCATACAGGTATGGGTTGGGAAGTCTATCCAGATGGTTTGTTGCATACCCTACTCTATCTGCATAATGCCTACTATCCACCCAAAATCTTCATCACAGAAAATGGCTGTGCTTATGATGATGTTGTTACCGAATCAGGCGAAGTCCATGATGTAGAGCGTACAGAATATTATAAACTTCACATTGATGCTGTCGGTCAAGCGATTGATATGGGCGTTGATGTTGCAGGATATTTTGCATGGAGCTTTATGGATAACTTCGAGTGGGCATTCGGTTATGATAAACGTTTCGGCATTTATTATGTCGATTTTGAGACACAAGAACGTATCGCGAAAGAGAGTGCTTTATACTATCGTGACCGCATCAAACAAGAAAAACAATCATAA